>CALVTZ010000021.1 GCA_944363255.1 uncultured Clostridia bacterium | reverse complement strand
CTCCTCACGCTCGAGGGAATCGTGATGGACGTGAGTGATTTGCAATTTTCGAACGCCTCCTTCCCAATGCTCGTCACGCTCGACGGGATGGTGATGGATGTGAACGAGGTGCACAACGAGAACGCGCCCCTCCCAATGCTCCTCACGCTCGACGGGATGGTGATGGACTTGAGCGATTCGCACCCAGAGAACACCCTCTCCCCAATGCTCGTCACGCTGTTGGGGATGGTGATGTCTGTGAGAGAGTAGCACCCAGAGAACGCCCAATCTCCAATGCTCGTCACGCTCGAGGGGATGGTGATGGACTTGAGCGATTCGCACCCAGAGAACGCGCCCCTCCCAATGCTCGTCACGCTGTTTGGAATGGTGATGGATGTGAGCGATTTGCACCCGAACGCCCACTCCCCAATGCTCGTCGCGCTGTCGGGGATGGTGATGGACTTGAGCGATTCGCACCCATAGAACGCCTCCTTCCCAATGCGCGTCACAATGTCCGGGATAATGACTGACGATGCGCTCCCCTTATACTTTTTGAGAACTCCGCCTTCGATCGCAAAATCATATTTGTTTTGCCCGCGATAGGGATCATGCACCTTCCTCAGAGGCGCTGTTTTCTTTGTCTGTGTTGTTTGCGTCGTTTTTTTCGTCGGCGTGAAATTGCGCACGGCAGATTTAGTCTGCATTTTCGGCTTCGCCTTTGTTGACACAGAAACAGCCTCAGCCGTTTTCACATCGCTTGCCTTCGTTGGAGTTGGCGCATTCGGCGTAGTGACAGCAAACGCCTCTGTCCACAGGGCAAGTGCCTGCTCTGTAAGTTTGGAGGAATAGCCATAGTCGTTTTCCAACTTGGTCACGTAGCGCGAAATCTCCATGCTTGAAAGTGACTGCTTTGGGGAGAGCTGCTCGGCTATGCCCTCCTCCACGATGGTCACGACCACACGCAAAAGCCCCTTGGGTGCCTCGGGGAAGAGATCGGATAATATACCTTTTAATTTCTTCGTGTCCTGCAGAATCGTTGGAAACTGCTCAAGCACTTGTTTCAAATTTATCGTTGACATTTTCGTATTCCTCTTTTCTTCCATCACCAGCGCAACAGATATACCCCTTGTTCACGATCCGTCTGCGCCTGCAACTGCACAGAACACCGAGCGGTACAGTCAAGAACAGCCTTTAACGCGGTTTGCGTGATCTCTTCCTCGGTCAAGAAGTCGTTCTTTACACGAAACTCGGCATATCCTTTCCCCGCTTGACAAGCGCGCCGAATCATGCGCTGAATGTCGCATTTTTCGAAAACGTTTGCAGAATTTTGTACAAAGTAATCGTATTCTGTAGTCAAACAGGCGGGATACACTTCGTTCATGCGATGCGTTTTTTCTATTTGCCGATCGCTGATACAACAATAGGTATGGCGCACGAAGCCTGTATTCTCCACATCCAAATCATTTGTTATGTCGAGATGAACAGGCTGTCCCGCTATCTTTACGATATTCCAGGCATGTCCCTCGTCCCGAGCGGACAACAACTTTCCGCACGCAACCATACATTTAATGTTCAACGCATTTAATAGCAGCTTGCACGCCTTTGCCACCCCCTCGCATACGGCGCGCTTTTCAAGCAGCACGCCCAAAATCGTTGACGAAAAGGGAGTGCGCGCGCGATCATTGAGCGCATCGGCGTCATAGCGAACTTTGCCCGCAAGCAAGTCGTGCAGTGAAACGACCTTTTCATGATCGCACCGCCCCTGTACCTGCCGCAAGATGGCTTGACATTGCTTGTTTACTCGCGCGTTTATGGCAAGACACTCTTTTCGCGAAAAATAGTACGCAGGAAGGTATCGTGTACCCGAAAAATTGAGTACGGTATCGATCTCATCAAACTTGACAAAATATAGCTGCGGGTTGTCGTAATTGATTGCCACCAATACCCGCCCAACGTCCACCCCGAAAGGCACTTTAATGCGCGCCGCCAGCCGCGTAAGCCCAAACACAATGTCCCGATAGGCGCACTGCTCCTTCGTCGAAAGGCGCGAATAGTAGTAACGATCGTTCATCTCAATTTCGCAGGAGCAGGGCAACGGACAAATCGTCCCCGCTCCCCTTTTGTGAAAGAGCGTTCAAAAAGTCGATCAGCTCTTCTTTCTTTTGTTGCACGGCAGCACCGTCCCGATAGGAGTCCACAATGTTGTTGATGAGCCGCAAATATGCTTCTTCGCTCGTATAGCTATTGAGCACGCCGTCCGACGTCAGGACGATCCCGTTCACAGGGTACTCCTTAATGTCGATGCAGTCGTATTTGAATGCATGATCGGCATCCCGACTGCACAGGGAGGTCGTGAGATTAAATTGCAGGCTGTCATCGACGAGCGCTGTGCAGACTTTCTCCGCGAATTCCGCCCCTTCTTCTCGCACGAGACAAACATTTCCATCCCCCAACTTGAGCACAATAATATAGCCATCATAGGTGATGGCGGCAAGGAATGTTGCGCCGTACGCCTTTACGTGTTCGGCAAGCACCTCGCGCTTGTCCTGCTCCGTGAGGGCAAGAAAGCGCTCATCTGCCTCAAGGGGATATTGCGCGACATCGCGCTCCACAGCGCTGCTCCAGCGATGGATGATCGCCTTGCACAACTGCTCCAATATCCTCATCCTCGCCTTGTAGGAAGAAGCGAACTTTTTTCGAAGCTTCTTATCCTGATGGAGAGATGCAATAAACTCGTCAAAGACTTGCCGCCCGATGTATAGTGCACACTTGGAGCCATAGGCGCTGCGAAAGTACTTCTCTCCGCCATGCCCGTCACTCACGATCGCTGCGGCATACCCTTTTCCTTCCCAGCACTCGGAGGCATCCTGACACTCTTTTTGAGACAGAATGTGTGCATAGCCCTGCAAACTGATCCCGTCCAAAATATATTTATTCATACAGACCTCTATCGGATCGCCATCACCACTGGTCGTCGTCAATGTCAGGAATATCGACTACCACAGGCGTGTCGTTATCAATGGTCTTGATGGCTTCATTCACGATCTCCTGCGCGCTCTTTCCGGTGGAACTCGTCGTGCCCGTTTTGGAAACGGTTGCCGTAACAAACTTGATGTACTGCCTGATCTTCTCCGGATCGTCGATGGAGACGACTGCCTCTTTCGAACCACACACTTTTGCAAGCACGTCCTGATCGGCATCATCGCCTACGGCAAAGGCGACCTTGGTCGCACTCTTGAACCAATTGTTCTTCTTCAACTCCTCAAGCGGCTTTTCCCACTCATCCGTCGGGGCGCCGTCGCTGAGAATGATTATCCCGGGGGCGAGATACCCCATTGGATTATCGCCCAAAAAGCCCTTGCGCGACATCTTTTCATTGAGCGAGCGCAGAGCGGCTCCAAGGCTCGTCAACCCTTCTGCGTGAATGTCGTGCCACTGACCGATAAATTCGTCGGGCGTGAGCGGCTTGGGCGTGAGCCAATTTACATTGGTAGAGAAGGTTGCCGCCGCCACCTGGATATTGGCGTTCGGTGCGCTATCTGCGACATCTTTAATAATTTTCGGAATATCCTTCATGGCGTAGTTCACCTGCGCGATCTTGGTGCCGGACATACTGCCCGACTTGTCAAACAGGTAGAAGAGCGCCATTGTGCGCGCGGCCACTTCATTGATATTTTCATCGTAACGTCCCATCTTTTGTATCTCCTTTTTTATATGATTTTTATTGTTTTTGTGCCGATTTGAATGCGCGTTCCCTTGATCAGCGTAACTGTCTTATCGGTGGGATAATAGGTCTCCGGCTTCTCGGGATACTCCACCTGCCACACGACATCGGAAGTGTTCTTCAGCCCGTACACGCCAGGATTTTTCTTGCTCTCGACGATCTGCCCGATCGTCTTCTTTCTGTCGCCGTAAGACAAATGATATTCGGAAATCGTCTTCCCGGGCGCAACCGCGATCGTGAACCCGTTGACCTGCAACGCGTGCGAGAAGGGCAAACTCCTTCCGCAACTGACGCACTTCATATTGCCTTCATTTTCCGTATCCGCAAAATTCAGCTCCTTGCAGTGCGGGCATTCCACGGAAGAATCCCAAAGCGCATAGATCATATCCTTCCAGTCTTTCTCGCTCAGTCGTGCCGTTCCGTTGTGCAGCGCCTCATGCGAGAACGCCTTCCGAAACTTCTCGTGCATGGATTCGGGATACATCGGCCAAAGGCGCATCAGGTTGGAACACGTCCCGCGCACGGGGGCATTGCTCGTATCCTCCTTGCTGCACACGAATACGGGATTCACCGCATACAGCTCCTTTTCGATCGCAGGCGTCAGGCAGGGATGTTTGCAGCAATTTGCCCCTTCGAGAGGATGCGACAAGAAAAACAACTCGAACAGAATGACGGCGAGAGAGAATAAATCGGTATCCGCGTTGGGTTTTCCCTTCCCCATGATGACTTCGGGCGCCATATATCCTGGAGTTCCACCGACGCCAAGATTGGTATTGTTGGGCGCAACGTTGTCGTTGTCACAGATGAGAACATCTCCCGTATCCTTATCGATAAAGAAATTGCCGGGGCTGAGATCCTGATAGCTCTTTCCCGAGCGATGCAATGCCTGGAATGCCTCTACAATGTTGAGCGCCGCTTTGAGTACAGCCGCCGTAGAAGAAAATTTCTCCTTCGCCTTGATGAACTTGGTAAACTCGCAGTAATTGGAGGGGCGAATATCCATGAGATAGCCAAACCCCTTGCTGTGTTTTCCCGTGACGGCGATCGCCTTCATCCACAGGAAACTCGATGAGGGGGCGCCATCCTCCACGTTCTTCTTCAAATTGTTATAGAAATCCGCTTGATTGGACTTTAGTCCGCGCAGATAGCTGCGAAGATACCACTTCAACGCATACTTCTTTCCATCGCACTCAACAGCATAAACGCTGCCTTGCCCGCCTTCCCCAAGCTTTTGCTTGACCGTAACCGTGCTGCCATTCACGAGCCGTAGCTGTTTGCCTTTTGTAAAATCTTCCATGATACTCTCCTGCTAAATCAATTGATCCAGTACCTGCTTTGCCCAAGTTCCGTTCGGCAAAGCGACTACATAGATCTTATCGCCAAATTGAAGTTCCAAGCCGTTGTCGTAAGGCGTGATCGCCGTAAGCTGCTTCAATCGCTTTTCGAAGCCATGCTTATGCGCCACAAACACGATCCTTTGATTTGTAATGTAGAGATAGCCGCGCGTGATCTCACGCGTAACGACGGGCACGCTTGTCGAGCTTCCATTGTGTAACACCCAGCCCTTTGCTATGCGTACGCTTGAGCCGCGCCGCCTGCTCTGATAATGCTTGCGCTCCGTCACCGCCGCACCGACATCGACAAAGTGACAAAGCTCCCCCTTCCGCAACACCAATTTGTCGGAGATGAGATTGGGGAGTTTCCCCGCCTCGATCGTCTGCACGACCGTCTGGGGTAAAATCGTGTTCAGTTGTGGTATGGGATCGTTTTCAAACCCACCCGTTCCGAAGAGTTTAGACAAGATACCCATAGACCGCCTCCTCTTATACATTCGCAACCGTGCGCCGCAACTTATTTGCGCAAGCGACGTTCCGTCTTTCTGATGATATCCTCCACTACATTTACAACATCTACGATCAGGCAACCATTTCCAAGTTCATCGCTCTCGGCATGACCATCAGACTGGCAAGTCGCCATGATCATCAAGATGATATTGCGTTTGAGATCGGAAACGTAATCGTATTCTGTGACCGAGTCGATCAAACTAAATACAAAGATAAAATCTTTTGAAAGCTCGATGATCGCGTCTTCCGCAGCCATCAGCAGCTCGCGAAGAAACTCCTCGTTTGTGTTATATATCGTCAGCCATGTAACGTCATGAAATCCCCGCTGATTGAGAAATACACAAAAGTCGGAATAACGTGTAAGTTCTTTAATGAACAAACATTCATGTACGTTCAAGTACCCATCTGCCAATGCCACTTGAAGCAAGGAATACTGCAAAAGAATATCGAATTGGTTGAGCGTCACCCGCCCATCATAATCGTCAACGGCTAATTCTATCAGCTTCGTCATCCCTCTGAGAGCTTTGATACTCTGATCATACGCCCTTTGCGCCACTTCATAGATATTTGCCATAATCCATCCTCCTCATATTGTTTTTATTATTGTAAAGATATTTCGAGCCAAGTCGCAACGTCAATAACAACATTTCCACAAGACGAAGTATGTCCGTATCTTTGCTCACGGGAACGCGTGTTGCGATCGTGCTCCCCGCAGGCAAGCGCCTTGCATGCGCCGCTCACCCAAGGCGGGGAAATAATATGCTTGCTATCGGGTAGGTTTGAAAATGTCCATCGTCATGCTTAAGACCTTTGCTGTTTCCTTAGCTGTGAGAGCAGCTCACTCGGGCATCCCTCTCAGTGTAACGTCAAAAAATCTTTTGTCACGCTAACGAGGTTTGGATAACTCTTTTCGTACACCTCCATGTGGATCGGCAGCATCATAATTTGTCCGCCCTTCAGGTGATCGAGGTTGGGCATACGAAAGCCCACGGCATTTCCCGAAAGACTGGCGAGGTAATCATGCAAGGAATATTGCTCAAAACCATTCATGTTTCGGTAACCAAGGACGCACATGACGATGGCGATTTGGTGCACACGCAACTGCATCAACAGAGGGTTGCTCACTTTTTGGGCAATGAAGTGATTGGTAAAAGCCATCAACAGATCGTAGGCCTCCATGATCGCTCCGCCACATGCAAGCACCTTGAATGCACCACGGACCCACGCCTCTGAGATCACTTGTGCCCGTTCATACAGAGCAAGGTACACCCGAAATGCCTCCACATATTTTCCCTGCCGCTTAAGTTCGATAGCACGATTGATATCCAGGCTGCTATCGTAATCCGCCTCGCCGCAAAAGATATAGCTTGCATTCAAATTGATTCTTTCCTTCATCTGCTTTAATTCGTTGTAAGTGCTCATCATATTCCTCCATGATCCAATTATTTTTTCGCTTGCGCGATGATCCCAAGTTTTGCATCCTGTTCGCAGATCGGACTATAAAATTGCGAACCCTTGCGTTGTTATTTTTTTATACGAATGACGGGACGAATGGACCCGTCCCCATCGTTGACCGGCTTGCCGTTTACCCAAGCGATCCCCAAAAAACCAATACGCATCGCCGAATTCGGCACCACACTCGTACGAAGCCACCAATCGCCACGCGCATGAAATACATCATAATCAGCGCCTCGCAGCATGGCATATTTCGTAACAGGAGCCTGAAGAACAGCCTTCTCGAAAAATTCAAGAATGGTTACGTGATAAAACCTTTTCGCTTCTTCTTCCGACAATAAAAACACCTTGTCTATCGTACGCTCTGTTTTTGCAAGCGCACCGTATGCTGTTACCATGTGATTTTCGTTATCCACCTCAATGATCCTTTTGCGTTCACTTGGCGTAAACGCCATCGAATAGAACTCGTCATTGAGCCACCTGCGCAGATCGCAATTCGCCCACTCGACCGTGCTATCGGACTCGTGATAGTTCTTCGCGTCAATACATTTCTTTGTGATGAGAAGCATAGAGTCTTCCGTGTCCTCCAACACATCCCACTCGATTCTTTCGGCAACGCTTGCACTGTCCTGCGGGTATTTCCCAAATGTGATCGACCTCATGTTTTATTTCCTCCATTATCCATAACCATGTTAAAAAGTGTGCGATGAATTGCTACCGTGTCATCCGTAGCTTCTGGAACAGGCTCAAATGCGCTTACGGAAAAATAGTCATACCACAGAGAGATCGCCTCGATCGTGTATTTTGGAGCGAGCCCATACTCGCTTTCCAACCGAGCCATCCACCGTTCGACCGTCATATCTCGTAGCAGTGTGCAGTTCGCGATCTCTTCAAGGATCTTCCCCGTCATCATAGCAGCGATCACGCTACGCAACCCTTTCGCGCTATTCGGATACAGCTCGGCGAGAGCTGCCCGCATTTTGTCTTGGTCATATCTGCACGCGGGAAAGCGGCTGATGACCTCCCGCAAATCGATTCGTTCGTCCTCGTTCATTTTATCCCCCCCATCTGAATCGATCGGTTTCATGATCGTTTCCTCGCATATTTTCTCTTGCAAAATTCCGAGGCTTTTCCCTATTATAACAAATGGGTGTAGCAGAAATTGATAATGGCGAAAAAGTTTTTCACGGTTTTTTTATTTTTTTCTCACTTTTTTGCTCGCACGATGCAAACGGAAAAGTTTGACGCTGCCGGATGTTGATTTTTTCCATGGAAATACGCAAAACGACTTCGGCGGTATGGGCTGTTCCGCGCAGTTATCCGTTTTTTTGCGCAAAAAAAGAATGGCGATCCAAAATCGACCATTCCTGCCGTAAAAATATCAAATTCAAATACAGAGAAAGCTACGCAGACGTCACGCGCGGTCGTGCTCGAGGTTGAAAGCCAATTGCGCGAGGTCGTCGTCCAGATACAGGCGCGCGATCTCGATGAGTGCCTTGGGAATGCCGTAGTGCGCCTCTGCAATGCTGCCCGCAATGGCGGCGATGGTATCCGAATCCCCGCCGATGGAGATGGCGGTGCGGATGACGTCCTCAAAGTCTCTGCCCTCCCAAAAACAGCGGATCGCCTGCGGAACGCTGCCCTGGCAGCTCTCATCAAAGCGGTAAGTCCTGGTAAGTTCGGCGCAGGAGAGCGACTCCACTTCGGGGTAGTACTCCTCCGCCACGCGCCGCAAGATCTGCTTTTTCGCCGCCCCCTTGCGCGCAAGAAAGATGCACATTGCCGTGCACTCCGCCCCCTTGAGCCCCTCCGGATGATCATGGGAGACGGCGGTCACGATGCGGGAAAGCCGCTTGACCTCCTCCTCGCTCTCGGCATACTCCCCCACGCCCGAAATGCGCATGGCGGCGCCGTTGCCGTAGCTGTAATAGGGCTGCGGACGATCCTCCTTCAGCCAATTTGCGAAGCTCGTTCCCCAGCTCAAGTCGTCATATTTTCGCCCTGCGAGCTGCATACAGCGAATGGTCTCCTTGCGCAGCGCCTCCTCCGAAGCGCGCCCGCACCGCTGCAACGCCTTTTTGACGGCGAGCGTCAAGACCGTGTCGTCCGTAAACCTGCACGCCGTGCTGAAAAAGCTGAACTGCTTATTTCGGCAGTTGGAAAATTCAAACCTGCTGCCCACAATGTCGCCGATGATCGCACCCCACATACGCTTCCTCCCCGCGCTTTCCGCTCCACGCACGCCGCAAAATCGTCCTGAAATCTGCATACGTATGCAAAAAGTTGTATCTTTGCTTACTCCCTGCGCGCCCCTTGTGCCGCGCACAAAGCACGCACCCTCTTATATGATACTCCCTTCGTTGTACGAAAAACGGGACTTTTCCCGCCCGCATGAAAAAACCAAGCTCCGCCATTTTGGGACGCTTTCAATCGTCGAAGGCGACGATCTGCTGCACCGCCTGCTCGTGCGGGGTGAGCTGTTTGCGCCCTTTGAGCAGCTTGATGAAGAAGGCGCGCACGTCCTTGTCGCGTAGCACGCCCTCCACCTGCGCGTTGTTGCGCGCGATGGCGCACAGCTTTTGCACCTCTTCCCCCTCCCAGCCCGAGAGCGCCGCCATCTTTGCGATGATGGTGTGCGTTGCCGCGAAGCTGCCGCTGTTCTCCAGATCGATCATGAGGTCGATCCTCTCCCTGCCCTCTTGGGTGTTTGCGCGGTCGAATTGCTCCGTCTCGCGCTTGCAGGCAAAGTGTGCCGAGTCCAGCCGATGGCGAATGGCAGTCTGATCGATGATGCCCTTTACGAGCTCGTCCATGCGGGTGCCCTCGCGGTAGTCTGCCTGCGCGAAGTACTTGATGCGCCCCTCGCGGATCATCTTATACACCTTCACCTTGTCGCGGTCGTACACCCCGATGGAGGAGCCGCCGTAGCTGTTGACAAGGCGCATACAGGGCACGTCCGTATCGCTGTCGCCCACGTAGATGAAGTTGGTGAAGGGCACGCGGATCTCTTCGGGCGGGAAGGAGTCGTTCACCGCGGGATCGTTGACGTCCAGCACGCCCTTTTCGATGCGGAAGAGGAACTGCGTCTTGTTGGTGTAGTTGACGACCTGCGCGGGCCAGATGGCAACGCCCTTTTCGTCATAGTAGAAGGAGCTGGCATAGATCGCCTCGAACGCACCCTGGCGGGCAACGGAGGTCCCCTCGATCATCTCCAGCAATCCCGAGGAGATGATATAGTGCTCGACGATGACGCCCTTCTCCCGCCCGTATGCGCGAATGCGCTCGAACCAATCCTCCACGCCCGGGAAGAGCGCGATCTTCGCCCCGTATTCGCGCAGCGTATCCCGCTTGAAGAGGATCTCCCCGCGCGCCTTCTCCTTCATGCAGAGCATATAGGCGAGGTTCTGATCGACGTTGCCCCGTTCGGAGAGCTCGTTGGATTCCCGCCAAAAGCGCTCCACGTCGCAGTTGACCGCTTGGATAAAGCCCTGCGCCTGCATATCGTCGGGCGTGAGCGTCTTGTCGAAGTCATAGCAGATGGCGACGACGGGCTGCTCCTCCCTGTGCTTGCGCTCAAATTGTTTTTGCTGCATACTGCCTCCCCGCACGGGCGCGCAAGTCGCCTCGCCCCGCCGCGCTGTGTGTTGATAATACGATTATACCACGTTTTGCAGCCGCTTACAACGCATTTTTTCACAAAAGTGTACAAACGAAAATGCGGCGCACGATCGCATGAAGCGACCAAACGCCGCACCCCTTTGGCTGCGCAGCAGCGGGACGAAAGACGGTTTCCGCCCCTTCCGCCCCGCCTCTTGCGAAAGCTGCCGAGGGGCGGACGACGGGAAGGCATCGAGGAAGGCGGAACGGAGAACGCCCGCGTTCGCCCCGCGCGCGCCGATCATTTTTTCAAATAGTACTTGCCGTCAGGTTCGATGACGTCCACCACGATCGTGGGGGCGTCCTCATGCAGAAATGCGACGATCTCCGCCATGTAGCGGTAGAAGGTGCGTTCCGAGATCGCGTGCCTGCTGCAAAAGTCCTTGCGCACGACCACCTTCATTTTGATGAGCGTTGCGTATATGAGAAGGACGAGCTGCGTTTTCATTTGTCTGCTCCTGTCGCAGACGGCGCCGTCAGAATGTGTAGGGGACGTCTCCCCCGTCCGACAGAACAATCATACCACAAACTGACAGTTTTTTGTTTAGCCGCGTTCGAAAATCAGCTTGCAAATGCTGCTTAATTTCTTGCAGAAGGTGCTTAATCGCCCCCTTTCCCCCTCTCTTTACATAAAAAAAGGCGGGGAACCCCCCCCCGCCGAAATTGCCTGTATTCAACTTGTCGGAATCACCATGATCGAATAATCGGACACCTGCAAATTCACCCCGCTCGGGCAAATTTTGATCACCGTTCCTGGGCGATAGGTTATGTTTGCGCCCTCCTTCCCGTCGTAAAAGACGAGCCCGTCGGCGGACACCATGAGTTTGGTGGGCACCTTCACGTCCACCATCACATACAGCGCCGCGCCGTAGGCGGGCGGCCGCTCCAGCGTAAAGCGGGAAACTTCGTTCAACGCAACAAGGCGCGCCCTGTCCGGCGCCCTTCCGTCGTCGGATGCGATCGCCTCGTACTGCGCCTCCAGCGTGAGCGTATCCCGCGCGGCGTCGGGGAAGAAGAACCGATCGACCAGCTTGCCCCCTTCCGTATCCCGCCAACCGAGGAAGGTGTAGCCGGGCTTTTCGCGCGCTTCGAGAACGAGCACAACGCCGCTGCGCACCTCGCTCCACGCGCCGTCGCGCAGCGTGACGGACTTGGGCGTGCAGCCATAGCGTATCTCGCCGTACGCCCCCAGCGCATAGTTTTGACACGCGCTCTTTTCGCGCTCCACATACAGGTAGTTTACACCCAACGCACCCCCGACAATTTCCACGTTCTCGGGAAGAAAGAGCGCGTCTCCCCCGCCGTACCTGAGTTCGAGCGCGCTCTCCGCGATCACGCGCAGCGTGCTTGGCAGAACAAGTCCGCCCACCCGCGCGACAATGGCGCCCCGCTCTATTTGCGTGATCCCTTCGGGAAGCACCACGACGTTGGAGGCACTCATCTGACTTAAACTGTCCGAAGCAAGCGTGGTGAGCGCGCTGTTCTGCGCAAAATACAGTCCGCCCGTAAACTGCGCCGACAGACTATTTTTCTCCAATCGGGCGACGCTTGCAGGCAGGGTAAAGGGCGAAAGAATACATACGCCACTCAGTGCACTCGCGCCCACCTCGCGCACCCCCTCGGGCAGCGTGACAGAGCGGTAATAGGTGGTTTTTTCGCCGTTTTTTGCAAGGGCAGCCGCAAAGCGAACGACGGGGAACCCATCGATGAAGGCGGGAACGAGGACGTCCGCGTTCGCCCCGTGCGCGCCGCGGTATTGGGTAATGGTGACCTCGCCCGCCGCGATCTCATAGGTGAAGTCATCCTTGCTACCATTCACCCTGATCGCCTGCCAGATGGCGTACAGGGTGAGCGCCTCCTCCCTGCCGTAGGGCGTGTAGTCGTAGAAGGTGCCCGCCCCGCTCGCATCGTCGCACCAGCCGATGAACTCGAACCCGCTCTTTTGCGCGGGATAGAGGGGCTGGGGCGCGTCTGACTTTGCCGTGCGCGGGTTGGGCTTTGTGGCTTCGCCCCCGTTCAGGACATAGGTGATATCGTAGGTGAAATTGCTGCGCATCCACGTTGCGGTGAGCAGCATATCGGAGATGTTCGCAGCGTCGATGCGCGTGAGATATTCCCCCGCCTCATTTTGCCAGCCGAGGAAGGTGTACTCTGCCTTTGTGGGCACGGGAAGCTCATACGTATCGCCAAATTCGACCACGACCGTGCAGCCCTCCTGCTCGCCCTGCGGGGTGGAGAGGGTGCCGCCGTCGCCGTCCAAGCGCACGGTAAACTGCTTGGGGCGATACCTTGCATACAACACGTGCAAGCTGAGAAGGTTGCTCTCGTCGATGACCTTCACCTCCGTCCCGCCCGTCTCACTGTCGAACCAGCCCAAAAAGTCGTAGCCGTACAGCGCAACGGGCAGCAGCGTGACGCTTGTGCCGAAGGTGATGCGGTTGGGGTTGACTTGGTCGCCCAAATACCTGCCCTCGTACTCGTACAGCACGGTATATTCCCGCGCCCTCCACACGGCATACAGGGTGAGATCGGTAGAAATTGCGCGCACGACCTCGTACATGGTACCCCTTCCGTCTGCCGAATCGCACCAACCGACAAAGTCGTAGCCGCGGCGGGTGGGCGCGTTGAGGGGCACGACCTCCCCCTCCGCAACGAAGGCGGGGTTGGCGACAGGCTCGCCGCCCTGCAAGTGGTAGGTGAGCTTGTACTGCGCGTCGCTGCGCTGCCAAACGGCGTACAGGGTGATATTCCTTGCCGCCTCGCCCCCCACCGCTTCGTAGCGCGTGCCGCCGATGGGCGCGTCGTACCAGCCGACGAAGGCGTACCCCTTGCGCAGCGGCGCGTTGAGGGAGAGAAGCTCCTCCCGGGTGACCTGCGTGGGGTTGTTTTCGAACAGCGTACCCCCCTGCATTTCGTAGCGGACGGTGTACACCTCCCGCTGCCAGCGGGCGTACAGCGTGACCTCCTCATAGGTGCAGAAGAGCTCTTGAACGGGTTCCCCCGAATAGTCGCCCTGCGCATACCAGCCGAGAAAGACATCCCCCTCCTTGTGCGGCTGCGGCAGCACGAGCGCGCCGCTCTCCGCGTGTATGGTCGCCTGCGGCGGGGTGGGGAAGTCGCCCCCGTTCAGCCAATAGTCGATGGAATATTCGATGAGGGCGTACTGCGCGAAGAACTGCTCGCCCTCCTTGACTTTGCGCGGAAAGTCCACGCGCGTTCCCGCTTCGTCCGCCCAATGGGAGAGGACGTACCCCTCGCGCACGGGCGGGGCGGGCGTGAACCACGCATTCGCCGCAGCCTGCACCTGCTCGCCGTTCACCTGCACGGTGACGAGCGCCTCCCCCTTGGGCAGGAAGAAGAGCACGAGCGCGGCAACGAGGCAGCACACCGCAGCCCCGCACGCGGAGAGCGTTTGCGCCGCGCGTGCGCTTACACCCGCCGCGTGTTGCGCGACAGTCTGTTCGCGCAGCCCCTGCTCCTCCTCACAATAGTGCGCATACCACATTGTTTTCCCCCGTTTCCGATCGATAATTTGCCTTTCCACAATATTATACCGATAAAATATGACACACGCCTGTCACATTCTAAAAATTTCTTTCGGAAAATTTGTTTAGTAAAATACTATCACGATTTTATCACGCTGTCAATATGCAATTTTACTCCCGCCAATAAAAAAAGGCAGGAACCCCCTGCCTTTTTTTGTGCGTTTTTTATGCGTTATTTATGTCTTTATGTGTTCTGTTGCGCGGTTTGCGCCTATCTGCAGTTGCGTTTTTTGATCTCTTCGAGCGGGACTTTTGGCGTTCTGTCCTCGCGCAGCAGACCGTTGACTTCCTGCTGCACATCGGTGATCTGCGTGTAGCAGAAGCCGCTGATATTCATGTCGTCGATGGCGGAGACGAGGGAGGCAAAGCGCGCCAAAAACTCCTCGTCGCTGCCCACGCCCGTGCCGTAGCCCCAGCTTCCGTCCACGGCGTTCTTTTGGTAAGCCGTGCCGCCGAACTCGCTGATCATGATGGGCTTCCCGCGATAGCTGTACCCGTTTGCAAAGGGCATGGGCTGTGCGTTTTCCGAGCTGCCCTCCGTCATCTTCTTGAGGGTGGAATAGCGCGAAAAGAGCTTTGCGCCGTCCTGCTCGTAGTCGTGCAACGTAAGAATATCGCTCATGGCGTGTTCCCAGCCGTCGTTGGAGATGACGGGGCGCATACTGTCAAAACTCTTGGTGAGGTGATAAAGCCCCGTTGCAAGGCTGCTCTGCGCGCTGTTCGTGAGGATATTGCGCACCCCCCAGCTCTCGTTGAAGACCACCCACGTGACGAGGCTGGGATGGTTATAATTTTGCCGAACGATGCGCGTCCACTCGCCC
>CALVTZ010000020.1 GCA_944363255.1 uncultured Clostridia bacterium | reverse complement strand
GAAAAAGGACAAAAACAACGCGGGCGGCACCATTCAGCTCTTGACGGAGGAGGGCGTTCGCCCCTACGCCAAGGGCATTTCCGCGCACGCCCCGTCGCAGGTCAACTTTGACATTTCCGCCCATTCCGCGCGCTATTCCACCTTCACGGCGCAGGTGGGCATCGACTATTCTCAGCACGAAAAGGCGGGCAACGGTGTGTGCTTTGAAGTGTGGCTGGGCAGCAGTGCAGAAGATCTTGCGCTGAAAAAATCCACGACGGTGCTGCACGGTGAGCAGTCCGCCTTCCTCACCCTTTCCGTCTCGGGGTACAGCTATCTGCGCCTCGTGGCAGATCCCATCGGCACGGCAGGCAATGCAAATTGGTTTGACCACGCGCTTTGGGCGAACGCCCGCCTGCTCTCGCCGACCTACGATGCGGGGGCGGAAAAACTGCCCGCGCTTTACACCAAGGAGGAATACGACGCGCAGCTCTCTTCAAATGCGCCGAGCGCCAACTACGCGCAAAATCTCGACGTGGTGCGCGAGCGCGAATTTGTCGATCGGCTGGGCTATTGGAATATCCGCGCCGCAGCCGAGCGCGATCCCGATTCGCTTGCTGCCATCGAGTGGCTGCTTGAGGACGATTCCGCCATGCAGCTCGTCATCGAGGCGGGGGAGATCAAAAACGCCGCCACCTTCCTGCACGCCCTCGGCGAAGTATACGCGGCGGGCAAGGCGGACAGAGAGGACGCCACTTACGGCGACGTGTACGAAAGAATGCAGCTCGCCCTCGCCGTGTCGTACAGTTCCGACGCGATGGCGCGCACGACGGTGTTCGGGCACGCCATGCCGAGCTACGACGTAGCGGCGCGCTATCAGAAGATAAAAAGTCAATTCGACGACGGAAAGTTCATGCGCAAGCAGGAATTCGCCTCCTACAACATGGAACTCATGCGCATGACGATGGCAAACTCTCTGCCCACGGAGGAGTTCGACTGGCTCATCGGCTACACGCAAACCCGTTTTGAAAACGAAACGTGGAAGCGCTTCAATCCCTATAATTGGATGGACTACAAGCAGCCCAAGTACGATTACGACAAGTACTACAATGCAGCCGAAAAGGAGAAATGGGATACGCAATACCGCCTCACGGAGTTCGGCGTTCCATACGGCTACAACGAATGGGGCGGCAAGACGGCGCGCACCTGGATGGTGATGAACAACGGCGGCGTGTGCTGGAATATCTCCCGCCTCGGGCAAAACCTGTATAAGACGTACGGAATCGCGTGCACGGGCTCCTATCAGCCGGGGCATGAAGTGTTCCTCTACTATCAGCAGGAGGACGGCGATCCCGCAAGGGGGACGTGGAGCATCGGCAACAACATCTCCGGTTGGGCGGGCAGCTTCACCAGCTGGGGCGGCACGCAGATCTATCGGATGCTGCTCGGCTGGGGAAACCAGAGCTGGGTGAATCAGAAGAAAGGGGGGAACAACTCCAGCTATCTGCTGCTCGGTCAGGCGGCGCTCAACCGCTATGAAGATTGGCAGCGCTCCCTCTACTACAACCTCATTGCAGAGTGCTATTCGGATGGCGAGAACAGAGAGGCTTCCTACGAACTTGCGCTCGAGGGGCTTCCCTTCAACCTCGACAGCTACGACGCGCTCATTCGCCTGTACGAGCAGGAGGCGCGCACGAGCGGGGAATGGCTGGAGCTTGGCAGGCGCGTGGCGAGCGCGTTCACCTACTTCCCCAAGCCCATGGTGGACTTGCTCGACCGCATCGACGGACATCTCACGGCGGAAGAGCGCCCGCAGCTCGACCTTGCGCGCTATAACGCGCTCATCGACGCCGCCGCGTGCACGTACGAGCAAAACATTCAGGACGTCGACGTGCGCACCGTTGCCAAGTCTCTGCTCGGTAAAGTGGAACACCCCGTCAGCTTCTCCTTCGACGGGGAACACGCGGGCAGTCTGCTCTTCAACGAGCGCTACCTCGGCTCGCAGCTGCGCGTGAAGTACAGTTTGGACGGCGGGGGCTCCTGGTCGGAAACTACGCTCTACGCCGCGGCGGACGCGCGCTCCATCGACTTAACGGACAGGCTGGACGAGATCACGGCGGAGCGGGATATTCAGCTGCAATTCGTGGGTTCCGGCGCCGTGCTCACCATCGACATTCTTGAGGGGCAGGCGATGGGGCTGAACGTCGTGCGGCTCAACGACTACGAAAACCGCTTCATGGGCAATACCGCGCACCTGGAGTACAGTTTGGACGGCGGGGCAAGTTGGCTTGCCTACGACGAGGAAGTGCGCTTTGCGGGCGTAACGACGGTGCGGGCGCGCTATGCGGCGCACGGCGTGTATCTGGCGGGCGCACCGCTCGACTATACCTACGGCGAGGACAGCACGGACGAGACGAAGAAGTACATTCCCGTCAAGCATATCTCCCTCGTGCGCGTCTCTTCGGAGGAGACGAGCCAGGCGAACAACCGCGGTCAGAACGCGGTGGATGCGAGCCTTTTCACCGTATGGCACACCAAGTGGGGCAGAACGGACAACGAAAAGTGCATCGTCGTCTCCTTCGATACGCTGCGCGCCATCTCGCAGATCATCTACGTGCCCAACAGCGAGTTGAGCAACAAGAGCTACAACGGGCACTTGCAGCACGTGGAAGTGTACGGCAGCATGACGAACACGGACGGCTCGTGGGTGAAGATCGGGGAAAAGGAGAATATTCCCCGCAATCAGCAGCGGCAGACCATTCCCGTGGACGCGAGCAAGGGGTGGAAGTACGTCATGATCAAGGGCGTAAAGACGTACGGCAACAAGGCGGGCGAGGCGAATATGTACATGAGCGCGCTACGCTTTGACTTCTTTGAGGATACTACGCAGTTCATCTATCCCGAGGCGGAGTTCTCCACCACGATGCCCACCAACGCAGACGTCACGGTAAGCGTGCGCCTGCCGCAGGGCTGGAGCGTGGCGGGCGGTGGCTCTGCACAGATGACGATCGCGCAAAACGGCGAGTATTCCATCGTGTGCGTGGATACGCAGCAGTGCGAGCACACCATTCTCATCAAGGTGGAATGGATCGACAAAGTTGCGCCCACGGCGACCGTGGTGTACGAGACGCAGGCAGACGGCAGCGTGCTGGCGCGCGTGGAGGGCGCGGACGAGGAAGTCACCTACGGCGATGGGGGCGGGCAGTTCGTCTTCACGCAGAACGGGGAACACGTGTTCACGCTCACGGACGCGGCGGGCAACGTCACGCAGCTCGTGGCGCGGGTGGACAGCTTTGCAAGTAACGAACCCAACGCGGACGCTCCCGCAGCAGAAGGCTCCGCACAGGGCGGGCAGTTGAATGCCATTGAGATCGCACTCATCGTGGCTGGGTGCGTGTGCGCTGTCGCCGCGGCGGGCGCGGCGGTGCTGCTCGTGCGCTACAAGCGCAGGGGCAGATAGGCTTTTAATTCCCTTAAATTCAAGAGCCCGCGCGCAGGCGGGCTCTTTATATTTTTTATCGCGCTTCCCGCGTAAGATGGGGGAAATGCGCTCCGATCAGGCGTGCATTTTCAAAATTCTGCGGGATAAAATAGTACTATGCGTGACATAATAGCGTAAAAACGGGCGAAATTCGCCGCTTGGAGGGCAAAATGTGTACAGCGATCAGTTATCTTGATTCAGACCACTACTTTGGCAGAACGCTGGATATGCCGCGTTCGTATGGGGAAGAACTTGTGTTCTGTCCGCGTGCGTTCGATCTTACGCTGCGCAGCGGGTGCAGCCTCAAACGGCACTACGCCATGATGGGCGTGGCGCACGTGGCGGAGGGATACCCGCTCTTTTACGAGGGCATGAACGAGCACGGGCTGTGTGTGGCGGGGCTGAATTTTCCCGAGAGCGCGCCAAACGAGATGGTGTGCAAAGGGGAGCCTGCCCCGCAGTTCGAGCTCATTCCTCTGCTGCTTGGAAGGTGCAAGAGCGTGGAGGAGGGCGCTGCGCTGTTGCGCACGCTGCGGCTGACGGGGGAGGGTTTTTCGCCCGCCTTCCCGCCCTCCAAACTGCATTGGCTGCTTGCAGACGGCAAGCGCGCCCTCACCGTTGAGCCCACGCAGGAGGGGTGGAAACTCTACGAAAACGAGGTGGGCGTGCTCACCAACGAGCCGCCCTTCCCGCACCAGCTCACCGCGCTGAAGGAGTATATGCACCTCTCCGCGCAGCCGCCAAAAAACAATTTCTCCCGCCTCTCGCTCTCGCCCTACTGCGTGGGCATGGGCGCCATCGGGCTTCCGGGCGATGTGTCCTCCCGCTCCCGCTTCGTGCGCGCCGCCTTCCTCAAAGAAAACTCCGTCCCCATGCAAACGGAGACGGAGCGCGTCGTGCAATTCTATCACATTTTGAGCGGCGTGGAGATGCCGCTCGGCTGCTGCGGGGTGGGCGCGGGGCAGTTTGAGTACACCGTGTACACCTCCTGCATGAACGCAACCCGCCGCGTCTACTATCTCACGACGTATGCGGCGCGGCAAATTTCCCGCGTGGAGATGCCCAAAGATGCGGATGGGGAAGCGCTCGTGCGCTATCCCTTTCCCAAGGCGCAGCTCTATTCGCTCAGTTGAAGCGGTAGGGCGTCGTCTGATAGACGAAGTTGAGCCAATTATTGTAGAACAGGTTTGCCGAGGACGTCCAATTCATGTCGATGGAGCCGTCCTTTGCAAAGTAGTGCTTGGGGGGCTGTATGGGCAGCCCCTTATTTACGTCTCTGTCGTACTCCGCCTTGAGCGTCTCGCGGTCGTATTCCATGTGCCCGAGCACGAACACCTGGCTGTGCGCGAGGTCGCTCGCGACGGCAAGCCCCGCCTCGCGGGAGGTCGCAAGCGCCTTCAGCCTGTCGTCTGCCGCGATCTGCCGCTCGTTGACGGTGGAGTGGCGGGAATGGCACATGTGAAAGACGTCGGAGATGCCGCGCATGAGGGGATCGGGCGTGTCAAAGTGCAGTTTGCGGTGGGGGAACACGCCAAACAGCTTGCTCTTCAAGGGCAGCTTTTCAATGCCGTAGAAGTAGTTGAGCGCCGCCATCGCGCCCCAGCAGATAAAGATGGTGGAGGTGACGTTGGTCTTGGTGAAGTCGAACAGCTTGCACAGTTCCTGCCAATAGGCGACCTTGTCAAAGTCCAGCTCCTCCACGGGCGCGCCCGTCACGATCATGCCGTCGAAGTGGCGGCGCTTCACCTCCTCAAAGGGCTGGTAGAAGCGCTCGAGATACTCCGCCTCCGTGTTCTTGGAGCGGTAGCTCTCCGTGTGGATGAGGGTGATGTTCACCTGCAGGGGGGAGTTGGACAGAAGGCGCATGAACTGCGTCTCCGTCTCCTTCTTGGTGGGCATGAGGTTGAGGATGGCAATGTCGATGGGGCGGATGTCCTGCGTGAACGCCCGCTGCTTGTCCATCACGAAGATGCGCTCCCGCCCCAAAATGTCGTAGGCGGGGATGTTGCGGTCGATGACGATGGGCATACTTGCCCTCCTTACTTATACCTTTTCGAGCGCCTGCGCAATGTCGGCAATGATGTCCTCTGCGTTCTCGATGCCAACGGACAGGCGAATGAGATTTTTGGGAATGCCCGCGCTCTCAAGCTGCGCATCGGAGAGCTGGCGGTGAGTGGTGGAAGCGGGGTGCAGCACGCAGCTTCTCACGTCGGCAACGTGCGTCTCCTGCGTGATCATGTTGAGCGCCTCCATAAAGCGCGCGCAGGCGGAGACGTCGCCCTGAATGCCAAAGCTCATCATGCCGCCCGTGCCGTTCGGCAGGTACTTCTGTGCGAGCGCGTGATAGGGATCGTCGGGCAGGGAGGAGTGGCGCACCCACGCGATCTTGGGGTGCGATTTGAGGTAGGCAGCCACCTTTTTGGCGTTGGCGCAGTGGCGCTCCATGCGCAGCGCGAGCGTATCGCTGCCGATGTAGGTGATAAAGGCGTTCTGCGGGCTCATGATGGCGCCCGTGTCCCGCATCATCTGCGCGCGGCACTTGGTTCCAAAGGGAACGGGCAGGTCTGCATACACCAGCCCGTGATAGCTCTCGTCGGGCACGTTGAAGGAGGCGTAGCGCGCATTTCCCTTGAAGTTGAAGTTGGCGCAGTCCACGATCATGCCGCCCAACGCCGCCGCGTGCCCGTCCATATACTTGGTGGTGGAGTGAATGACGATATTCACGCCAAACTGCGCGGGACGGCAGAGCACGGGGGTTGCGAGGGTGTTGTCCACCACAAAGAGCACGCCGTGCTTTTTGCAGATGGCGGCGATCTTGTCAAAGTCCAAAACGGAGATGGCGGGGTTTGCGACCGTCTCTGCGAACACGATCTTCGTCCGCTCGTCGATGAGCGCCTCGATGTCCTCTGCGTTGGCGTTCATGTCAAAGAAGCGGCTCTCCACGCCAAACTTGGGCAGCGTGACGGAGAACAGGTTGTACGTTCCGCCGTAGATCTCGCTGGCAGTTACAATGTTGTCGCCCGCGCCGCACACCGTCATCACGGTGAGCAGAATGGCAGACATACCCGATGCGCACCCAAGCCCGTAGGCGCCGCCCTCCAGGGCTGCGACCTTCTTTTCAAGCGCTTCGACGGTGGGGTTTGCAAGACGGGAATAGAAGAAGCCGTCTGCCTTGAGGTCGAAGAGGTCTGCCATGCCCTGCGTGCTCTCATAGTAGAACGTGGTGCTCTGGCAGATCTGCGGAATGCGGCTCTCACCGTTTTTGGGGCGATAGCCCGCCTGTACGCACAAGGTATCCTGTTTCATTGTAGTTGCCTCCTTATAAAAATATACATTGATATTAAAGGGATTCTTTGATGGCGCGCTCGGTGGCACGGCGCACGTCGCGCTCCTGCATGGTGCGCTTCTTGTCGTAGGTGTGCTTGCCCTTGCACAGGGCGACTTCCACCTTTACGAGCGCGTCCTTAAAATACAGTTTGAGGGGAACGAGGGTGAAGCCCTTTTCGTTGACTCTGCCCACGATCTTGTCGATCTCCTGCTTGTGCAGAAGCAGTTTGCGGTCGCGCCGAGCGTCGCGCGTGGAGAACGCGCCGCTCTTGTCGTAGAGGGCGATGTGCATATTTTTGAGGAAGATCTCGCCGCGGCGGATCTCACAAAAACATTCGCCGAGGGAAGCCTTTCCCGCGCGCAGCGATTTGAGCTCGCTGCCCTCCAAAACGATGCCCGCCTCGTACCTGTCGTGAATGAAGTACTCAAAGGAGGCGGCGCGATTGACTGCGATCACTTTCATGCCTGTTCCTGCTCCACAAGGGTGAAGTGCACCCGTCTTGCGCCCCAATCCACGGCGGCAACGCGCACGCGCACGCTATCGCCCAACCGATAGCTCGTGCGGGTACCGCGCAGCAGGAAGCGCTCTTCGATAAAGTCATAGCTGTCGTCGGGCAGCGTCTCCAGGGGGATGATGCCCTCCACGGTGTTTTTGAGTTCTGCAAACAGCCCGAAGGAGGTCACGCCCGAGATGGACGCCTCGTACTCCTCGCCGATCTTGTCCTGCATATAGGCGACGATATACAGCGCGTCCACGTCCCGCTCCGCCTCGGCTGAGTTGCGCTCGCACTCCGAACTCTGCACGGAGGCGTCCTTTACGAACTGCGTATATTTGCTCTTCGCGCGCTCAAAGTCGACGAGCGATTGCTTGATGATGCGGTGAATGGCGAGGTCGGGATAGCGGCGGATGGGGGAGGTGAAGTGGCAATAGCACTCGGAAGCCAGCCCAAAGTGCCCCTTGTTCTCGGGCGAATACACCGCCTTCATCATGGAGCGCAGCATCACGCGGTTGACGAGGGAGTAGATGGGGGAGTCCTCGATGGAGAGCAGCAGCTTGCGGTAGTCCTGCGGGGCGATCGCCTCGGGATCGAAGTCCGCCTTCACGCCCGCCTCGTTTAAGAATTGGCGGAAGTCCTTCGCCTTGTCGGGGGAGGGACGGTCGTGCACGCGGTAGATAAAGGGAAGTCCGCGCTCCGTCATGATGGTGGCAACGCTCTCGTTGGCGAGCACCATGAACTGTTCGATCATCTCGTGCGAGATGGTGCGCTCGTAGTCGGGAATGGAGATCTTGCCGTCCTCGTACAAGATCTTCGCCTCCTTGATGTCGAGCGAGATGGCGCCGCGGCTCTCGCGTGCGCGCTGCAAAATGCGGGTGAGTTTTACCGCCGTCTCAACGAAGTCGACGAGGTCGGGGTACGCCTCGCGCGCCTTTCTGTCGCCCGAGTAGATCGCCGTCACAGCGGTGTACGTCATGCGGTGGCGGGAGCGAATGATGGAGGGGCGCACGTCGCGCTTGACGACGCTGCCCTTCTCGTTGACGGTCATAAAGCAGGAGAGGGCATAGCGGTCGACGCCCTCGTTGAGCGAACAGCTGCCGTTGGAGAGCGCCTTGGGCAGCATGGGCAGCACGCGGTCGGGGAAGTACGTGCTCGTGCCGCGGGCGTATGCCTCGCGATCGAGCGCGCTGCCGGGGCGCACGTAGTGCGTGACGTCTGCAATGTGCACGCCCAGCTCGTAGCCCGTCTCCGTCTTGTGAATGGAGATGGCGTCGTCGATGTCGCGCGTGTCCTCGCCGTCCACCGTGATGATGAGCTCGTCTCTCAGATCGACTCTGCCCGTGATGTCCTCGATGGGCATGGCAGCCGCGCGCTCCGCCTCGTCCAGCACGTCCTGCGGAAATTCCTCGTGCAGCGCGTGCGCACGGATGAGGGAGAGTTCCTCCGTCATGAAGTCGCCCTTGCTGCCCAAAACTTCCACGATCTCGCCCGAAGGTCCGCGCCCGCCGTAGGTATTGATGCGCGCCACAGCCTTTGCGCCGTCAAAGCACTTGTTCTGCTTGCCTGCGGGAATGAACACTTCCTCGGAAAATTTGCGCTCGTCGGGCACGAGCCTGCCGCCGTTCTTTTCGCGGTAGTAGGTGCCCACGATCTCCTTGTACCCGCGGGAGAGGATGGCGAGCACCTCGCCCTCGTCGCCCATGCGCCCGTTCACGCAGATGGCGAGCACGGTGTCGCCGTGCAGCGCGCCCTTCAGAGCGCGGTGGGGGATGAAGAGATCCTCCTTCGTCTTGTCCTCGGGCATGAAGAAGCCGAATCCGCGCTCGTTGCCCGAGATCTTGCCCCTTTGCACCTTGAACTGTTCCGCCGTGCCAAAGCGGAAGCGGGAGTCGCACAGCAGCTCTCCCTCGCGGCAGAGCGCGTGCAGCATATCGCGCAGTCCCAGCGCCTCGCGCTTGCCAAGGCGCAGCTTGCGGGCGATCTCCTCGTCCGTCTTGAGGGCGAACGTCCCGTCCTTTATCTTTTCAAGTATCGATTGTTTTGCGTTCAAGTTTGCTCCTTTTGAAAGAAAGAGGGCAGGAACTCACACGCGTGAGCCTGCCCCCTGATCCGTTCATATCTTGCTGTTATGCAGTCCAGATAGCGTCGATCTGCAAAATGAAGAACGCGACGGCAAAAACCGCCAGGATCCCGAGGCAGATGAACGTCCACATCTTTAATTTGGCTTCGGTCGACTTGCCCTTGTTCTTGCCGTAGAACGTCTCGCTCGAGCCGCCGAGCGCGTCGATGCCCTGCGAGTTGCCGGGCTGAAGCAGAACGAGGATGATCGCGGCGAGCGCAGCCACGCCCATGCAGATGATGAGCGCGAGGGAGACCGCACGATAGGTCGTATAAGTTGCCGCCGTGGATGCGGGCACCAACAGATTGGAAAGTGCAGATAACAACTTCATGTAGATCAATCCTTTTTATTTACAGAATACTTCGTAAATTATACCACACCTCTTTTCAAAAGACAACTTTTTTTCGGCGCTTTTTGAAAAAATGCAAAAAAATTCCCCCGCGGCAAGAATACCCGCCCCCTGCGTTTGACTTTTTATTCCACTTCTTTTATAATATCGTCGATATGAAAAACATTGTGCTCATCGGTATGCCTTCCTCCGGGAAGAGCACGGCGGGGAAATTGCTCGCCAAACAACTCGGCTACGCCTTCGTGGACAGCGACGACCTCATTCGCGCAAGCGAGGGGGCAACGCTGCCCCAACTCATCGCCCGCCACGGTGCGGAGGGGTTCATTCAAATTGAAGAGCGCGTCAACTGCGCCGTCTCCTGCACGAATACCGTGCTCGCAACGGGCGGGAGCGTCGTCTATTCGCCGCGCGCCATGGAACACCTCAAGAGCATCGGCACCATCGTCTATCTCAAGATCGACGAAAAAGAGGTGGTGCGCCGCATTCCCAGCCTCGAACTGCGCGGCGTGGTCATGCGCGGGGACATCAAGGACGTGGCGGGGCTGTATCGCGAGCGCAGCCCGCTCTACGAGCGCTATGCGCAGCTCACCGTGGACTGCACGGGGGCGAGCGCACAACAAACGGCAAAAACGATCGCGGCGCTGCTGAATGCTGCGACGCACTGACAAGGAGAAGGTATGGACTTTGAAAAACTTGCTGCGCGGCTCTTCCCGAAGGAGTATCCCGCGCTCGAATGGTATGAGGAGCGCTATCCGCTGCGCGCGCTCGAAAAGGGGGCGGAAGTCACCCGTCTCGCGCCCTCGCCCACGGGCTTTATCCATCTGGGCAACCTCTTTGTTGCGATCGCCAACGAGCGCATCGCGCACGAGAGCGGCGGCGTGCTCTATCTTCGCATCGAGGATACCGACTTAAAGCGCAAGGTGGACGGCGCGGTGGAGGCGGTCATCGCCGCGCTCAAATACTTCGACATTCAATTTGACGAGGGGGCGGAGATCGGCGGCAGCGACGCCTACGCGCCCTGGTATCAGCGCCAGCGCGCGGAGATCTACCACGCCTACGTCAAGGAACTCGTGCGCCGCGGCAGGGCATATCCCTGCTTCTGCACGGAGGAGGAGCTTGCAGCCCTGCGCGAAGTGCAGACGGCGAACAAGGAGATCACGGGCTACTACGGCAAGTACGCCAAGTGGCGGGACGCGCGCGAAGAGGAGGTGTATGCGGCGCTCGACGCGGGCAAGCCGTACGTCATTCGCCTGCGCTCCATGGGCGATCCTGCGCACAAGTTCACCTTCCACGACGAGATCAAGGGGGATGTCACCGTCACCGAGAACGACCAGGACGTGGTCATTTTGAAGAGCGACGGCATTCCCACCTATCACTTTGCGCACGCGGTGGACGACCATCTCATGCGCACCACCCTCGTCATTCGCGGGGAGGAGTGGCTCGCGTCCCTTCCCATCCACCTTGAACTCTTTGATACGCTGGGCTTCCGCCGTCCCAAGTACGGGCACAACTGCTCGCTCATGAAGATGGACGGTGCGTCCAAGCGCAAGCTCTCCAAGCGCAAGGATCCCGAGCTCTCCCTCTCCTTCTATCGGCAGGAGGGGTATCACCCGTACGCCGTCAAGGTGTATATGCTCACGCTGCTCAATTCCGACTTCGAGGAGTGGCATCTGAAGTTCCCCGAAAAGCCGCTCACCGAGTTCAAATTCCGCATCTCCAAGATGAGCAAGAGCGGCGCGCTCTTTGACCTCGACAAACTCAACGACATCTCCAAGACGGAGCTTTCCCGCCTCTCGGCAGAGGAGATGCTCGCCTTCCTCAAGGAGTGGGCGATGGAGTTCGGCACGGAGGAGGAGAAGGGGTACTTTGCAGACGAAGGGTATCTTTTGAAGGCGCTCACGCTGTGCATGGGCATCGGCGGCAAGAAGCGCCGCAAGGACTTCATCACCGCAAAGCAGGCGATGGAGGAGCTGCGCTACTTCTTTGCTGCGCCCGCCCGCCGCGACGAATACCGCGTGGATGGTGAGACGCGCGCCGCCATCCTTTCGGAATTTCTCTCGAGCTACTCCGCAGCGGACGACGCGCAGGTGTGGTTTGCCAAGGTGAAGGAGGTCGCCTCCAAGCTGGGCTTCGCCGCAGAGATGCGCGACTACAAGGCAGATCTCGCGGCGTACAAGGGCAGCGTTTCGGACGTTGCAGAGGTGCTGCGCATCGCCACGACGGGTAGGGCAAACACGCCCGATCTGTGGACGATCATGCAAATTTTGGGCGAAGAGTGCGTCGTAGCGCGCATCAAAGCGGCAATTTGAAGCCTTTATAAAGTACTATGTCACACATAATAAGCCAAAAAAGGGGAGAGAACAGCGAAAAATGAGCAGAGCAGACAAGATTTTCGTGGAGAACTGCAAGGAGATCATGGAGCACGGCGTGTGGGACACGGAGGCAAACGTGCGCCCCAGGTGGGAGGACGGCAGCCCCGCGCACACCGTGAAAAAGTTTGGCGTCGTCAACCGCTACAACTTGCAGGAGGAGTTTCCCATTCTCACCATTCGCCGCACGGCGTTCAAGAGCTGCATCGACGAGCTGTTGTGGATCTGGCAGAAGAAGAGCAACAACATTCACGATCTCAACTCGCATATCTGGGACAGCTGGGCGGATGAGAGCGGCTCCATCGGCAAGGCGTACGGCTATCAGCTGGGCAAGAAGTCCAAGTACAAGGAGGGGGAGTTCGACCAGGTGGACAGGGTGCTCTTCGACCTCAAACACAATCCCGCCTCCCGCCGCATCCTCACCAATTTATATAACTTCGACGACCTCCACGAGATGCACCTGTATCCCTGCGCCTATTCCATGACCTTCAACGTCTCGGGCGATACGCTCAACGGCATCCTCAACCAGCGCTCCAACGATATGCTCACGGCAAATAATTGGAACGTCGTGCAGTACGCCGTTCTGCTCATCATGTTCGCGCAGGTGAGCGGGTTGAAGGCGGGCGAGCTCGTGCACGTCATTGCGGACGCGCACCTCTACGACCGCCACCTTCCCATCGTGGAAGAGGTCGTAAAGAACGAGCAAAAGCCCGCGCCCAAGCTCCTCGTCGATCCCTCCGTGAAGAACTTTTATGACTTCACGGTGGACAGCTTTCAGCTTGAAAATTACGAATACACGCCGCTCGGCGTGAAGATCCCGGTGGCAGTATGAGAGCGATCTTTCATTGTGACAACAAGTGGGGCATCGGCAGGGGGAACGACCTCATGTTCCGCCTTCCCCTCGACATGAAGTTTTTCCGCGAGACGACGAAGGGCAAGGTCGTCGTCATGGGGCTGAACACGCTGCGCTCCTTCCCGGAGGGCAAGCCGCTCAAAAACCGCACGAATATCGTGCTCTGCCCCGATGACTTGCAGGAGGAGGGGGTGCGGCACGTTCGCTCCCTCGAAGAGCTGCTCTCCGCCGTGAAGGAATACCCCGCGGAGGAGGTGCTCGTCATCGGCGGGGCGAGCGTGTATCGCCTGCTCATTCCCTATTGCAGCGAGGTGCTCGTCACCAAGGTGGAAGAGGACGGCGGGGCGGAAGTGTTCGTGCCCGATCTCGACGCAGATCCCGCCTTTTCGCTCGTGCAGGAGGGGGAACCCGTGGAGGACAACGGGCACGTCATTCGCTTCTGCACCTACCGCAATCTTGCGCCCAAACCCTACTAAATTGCGCGAATTTGCCCCGTCGGGGCAAATTTTTTTGCGGGAACACCAACTTTTTCTTGCCAAAAAGCACAAAAAGTATTACAATACCCCCTTGGAAAAGAGGTTTATATTATGCTGAGAGAAGATTTAAGAAACATTGCGATCATCGCGCACGTCGACCACGGCAAGACGACGCTCGTCGACCAGATGCTCAAACAGGGCGGCACCTTCCGCGAGAATCAGGTGGTGGAAGAGCGCGTGATGGACTCGGGCGCATTGGAGCGCGAGCGCGGGATCACCATCCTCGCCAAGAACACCTCCATGCACTACAACGGTGTGAAGGTGAATATCATCGATACGCCCGGGCACGCCGACTTTTCGGGCGAGGTGGAGCGCGTGCTCAAGATGGTCTCGGGCGTGCTCATCCTCGTGGACGCGGCGGAAGGTCCCATGCCGCAGACGCGCTTCGTCACGCAAAAGGCGCTGGAGATGGGGCTCAAGCTCATCATCGTCGTCAACAAAGTCGATCGCCCGGACGCGCGCGTGAAGGAGGTCATCGACGAGGTGTTGGAGCTTTTGATGGATCTCAATGCCTCGGACGACCAGCTCGAGAGCCCCTTCGTGTTCTGCTCGGGCAGGGCGGGCACGGCTACGCTCGATCCCGATGTGGCGGGCGTCGATCTCAAACCGCTCTTTGATACCATTCTTACCCACTTCCCGCCCCTTGAAGCGGACGAGACGGGGGAATTGCAGATCCTCGTCTCCTCCCTCGACTACAATGAGTACGGCGGGCGCGTGGGCATCGGCAGGATCGAGCGCGGCGTGGCGCGGCAGAATGCGGACGTCACCGTGTGCAACTACAACAAAAAGGACGTCAATTTGCGCGGCAAGCTCGTCAATCTGTACGAGATCGAGGGCTTGGAGCGCGTTCCCTGCGAGAGCGCGCAGGCGGGCGACATCGTCTGCTTCTCCGGGCTGGAAAAGATCAACATCGGTGATACGGTGTGCGCGAGCGCCTGCGTGGAGCCCGTGCCCTTCGTCAAGATCTCCGAGCCCACGGTGGAGATGATCTTCTCCGTCAACGACTCTCCCTTCGCGGGCAAGGAGGGCAAATTCGTCACCACCCGCCACCTGCGCGACAGACTGTATCGCGAACTCTTGCGCGACGTCTCGCTGCGCGTGGAGGACACCGATTCCGCCGACGCCTACCGCGTGAAGGGCAGGGGGGAGATGCACCTCTCCATCCTCATCGAGACGATGCGCCGCGAGGGGTATGAATTTCAGGTGAGTTCGCCCAAGGTACTCTTCAAGGAAGTGAACGGCGCGCAGTGGGAGCCCGTGGAGCGCCTCATCGTGGACGTGCCCGAGGACATGACGGGCCCCGTCTTTCAGAGCATGGGCGTGCGCAAGGGCGAGCTTCTGCACATGAGCGCGGTCGGTTCGCGTATGCGCCTTGAATTTCTCATTCCCGCCCGCGGACTGTTCGGCTACAAGAGCGAATTTTTGACGGACACCAAGGGCGAGGGCGTTATGAGCTCCGTGTTCTTCGACTACCAGCCCTACAAGGGTGAGATCAACCGCAGGAGCACGGGTTCGCTCGTCGCCTTCGAGACGGGCGAGGCAGTCACCTATGGTCTC
>CALVTZ010000019.1 GCA_944363255.1 uncultured Clostridia bacterium | reverse complement strand
TTCGCATCGCTGCGGGCAAACTGCGCCCGCTCTATCCCGAGATCAAGTTTGAGATCTTAAACCGCGGCGTGGGGGGCGAGCGCACTGCCGACCTGCTCGCCCGCGTGGAGGAGGACGTCGTCAAGGAAGCGCCCGACGTCGTCGTGCTCGAAGTGGGCGTAAACGACGTATGGCATCGCTTCACGCACGGCACCATCGTGACGGCGGAGGAGTTCCGCGCCAATTACAGCGCGCTCGTTGCCAAGATCAAGGAGACGGGGGCAAAGCTCATTCTGATGCAGCCCTACGCCCTTCCCATGGGGGATAAGCAGCGTCTGCGCCCCCAGCTCAAGGTGTTCCAGGGCATCATTCGCGAGATCGCGGAGGCGGAGAAGGTGTCGCTCATCCCCGTGGATGAGATCTTTGCGGGCGTAACGCAGGACATCGAACCTGCGAAGTTCGCGCTGGACGGCGTGCATCCCACCCACCGCGGCTGCCGTTACCTTGCAGACCTCGTCATCAAGGAGCTCAAGAAGATCGCAGTATGAAAAAACTGCTCGTCATCGTGGATATGCAGCGCGACTTCGTCTCCGGCTCGCTGGGCACGGAGGAGGCGCTCGCCATTCTGCCCGCCGTGCGCGCGCTCATTTTTGCGGCGCGGGAAGCGGGGGAGGAAGTCGTCTTTACGCAGGATACGCACGGGGAGGACTACCTCTCCACGCAGGAGGGGCAGCGGCTGCCCGTTCCCCACTGCATCAAGGGGCGGGAAGGGCATAAGATCATGCCCGAGCTTGCCGTGCAGGGTGCGCGGATATTCGAAAAGAACACCTTTGGCAGCGTTGCGCTTGCGCAGTACGCAGCGGCGGGGAACTATGATGAGATCTGCCTTGCGGGGCTGTGTACGGACATCTGCGTCGTCTCCAACGCGCTGCTCGTGAAGGCGTTTTGCCCGAACGCGCGCGTCAAAGTGGTGGCGGAAGGCTGTGCGGGCACGACGCCCGCGGCGCACAAAGCTGCGCTCGACACCATGCGCAGCTGTCAGGTGGACATCGTTTAATCAGAGAAGGAGGCCTGTTATGGGTTTTTTGGATGGATTGAAAAAGAGCGTCTCCAAGCTCTTCGACAGAGCGAAGGACGAGGCGGTAGACCGCGCAAAGGACGCCGCCAAGGACAAGGCGGACGAGATGATCGACGACGCCCGCGACGCGCGCAGAGAGCGCGAGCGGGAGGAGGAACGCCGCAAGGAGGCGGAGGCAAAGGCGCTGGAAAAGGCGCGCGTGTGCAGCAGCTGCGGCAAGCCCGCTGCGGCGGACGAGAAGTTCTGCGGCGAGTGCGGCGGAAAGATCGTCGTCAAACTGCGCGTGTGCAGCAAGTGCGGCAAGCGTGCGGAGGACGACAAGAAGTTCTGCACGGAGTGCGGCGGCGAGATCGTGGAAAAGGTAGAGGAATGAGCGCGCAACGCGCTCTTCTTTTTTGGAGGAAGTAGTGGAAAAGACGAATGCAATGCGCATTTTAGAGCGCGCCAAGGTGGAGTACGCCGTGCACGAATACGCGGGCGGGGCGCTCTCCGCAACGGAGGTCGCCGCGGCGCTCTCCGAGGACGTGTCGCGGGTGTATAAGACGCTCGTCACCGTGGGTTCGCCGCGCAAGTACTACGTGTTCGTGCTGCCCGCAGAGGGCACGCTCGACCTCAAAAAGGCGGCGCGGGCGGCGGGGGAGAAGTCGGTGGAGATGCTCCCCCAGCGCGAGCTATTCCCGCTCACGGGCTACGTGCACGGCGGCTGTTCGCCCCTTGGCATGAAGAAGGCGTTTCCCACCTTCTTCGACGAGAGCGCCCGCGGCAAGAAGTTGTTTGTGAGCGCGGGCAAGGTGGGGATGCAGGTGGAAGTGGCGCTTGCAGACCTTTTATCGCTCACGGGCGGGAAGCTGTGCGATCTCACGCGCGAAGCACCCATGTCTTGATTTTTTGCAGCAGAAAGGGGGTATGCCCGTATTTTGGGCATGCCCCCTTGTTTTTTGTGCCGATTCGGTCATGCTCCCCTGTTTTTTGCGTGGGGCGCGGTCATGCCCCCTGCCTTACGCCGCCTTGGTGAGCTTGACGGCGAGCACCGTCATGTCGTCCTCCGCCCTGCCATGGTAGCGTTCGAGGGCGGCGGAGAGCAGCGTTTCCGCAAGCGACTGGGGATTGACGGGGGAGAGGGTGGAGAGGTAGGCGCACAGATCGGCGGAGGAGCCGAAGGCGGTGGTGATGCCGTCGCTCAAAAAGAGCAGGAAGTCGTCCTCCTGCAGGTTGACGCGCAGGGTGGTGGGGCGGATGCTGTCGAGCACGCCGATGGGCAGCGATTCCCCCTCGAGAACGCGCAGCTCCCCCTGCGAGAGCACGAAGCTGGTGGGCGAGCCGATCTTCACCACGTCCGCGCTGCCCGTGTCCAGATCGACGGCGGCAAGGTCGATGCAGGAAAAGCGCTCGTTCGCGGAGAAGGAGAGCAGGTTGTTCACGGTGGAGAGGATGAGCTCGGAGGGCATCTTCGCCTTGTAAAAGCTCTCCAAAAGGGAGAGGGTGCGGTCGGACACGGCGCGCGCCTCCTCCCCGCTTCCCATGCCGTCGGAGAGGGCGACGAGAAAGCGCCGCTCGTCGATCTTTAAGACGGAGTGGGTGTCCCCGCTCGCCTCCACGCCCTCCTTGGGCAGCCCCGCCAGCCCGAACGCCGCGTCAAAGTGCGCCTTGCGCTTGAATACAAAGCACGCGCGCTCGCGCGTGAGGGGGATCTTCTCGCGCAACGTGAGGGGCATTCCCAGCGCGCGGGAGGCTGCCTCGCACACCTTCTTTGCGTCGGCGCGCTCCTCCAAGGTCATGGTCGCCGTAAACTGCGCCCCTTCGCCGTAGAGGAAGATCTCCGAGCTCAACAGCCCCGCCGCGGCGAGCGCCTCCCCCAGCGCCCGTTCCCCCTCGGTGAAGGTGTACTCCTCGCTCTGTTCGAGGGCGATGTCCTTTAAGATCTCGCTCACCCCGCGCGCCTGGCGGGACAGCAGCGCCCTGCCCTCGCGCGCCGCCTCCCGCTGCGCCGCGTACCGCCTGTATTCGGCAAGCTGCTTGTTGAGGGCGAACAGCAGCCCCGCGCAGTTGGTGCAGAGGGAGGAGAGCGTTTCGGGAAGGTCGATGAGGTTCACCCTGCCCTTCGCCCGCCCCACGGCGATCAGCTTGTCCAGGCTCTCGCCCATGTGCGCGTCGCGGCAGCGCTTGCAGTTGGCGCAGGAAGCGCACAGCGTCCGCTCGAGCGACTCGCGCAGCAGGCGGGCAGAGCCGTCCTCTCCCTCCTCTCCCTCGAACGCCGTTCCGATCTCGCGGAAGAGGGCGGAGATCTCGTAGAGCTGCTGTCCCACGGCGCGGCGGTTGCGGTTGATCGCCATGCGCGGCAGCGTGCGTTCGCGGTAGAAGAGCAGCGTGCGGCGCAGGCGGGCGTAGGCGCGCTCGGGCATCAGACAGGCGATGAGGGCGGGCAGCAGACAGGGCAGGAGGGCGAGGAGGACGGTGAGCGCGCTTCCCCCAAACGCCCCCGCAAGATAGCGCTCCAACAGGGCGGCGAGGGCGAAGGAGAGCGCGGCGGCGACGCGGCCGTACGGCACAAAGAGCAGGGCGGCGCAGGCAAACAGCGCAAAGGCGGCAATGGGCAGCGCGCTCACGCGGGCGAGGGCGAGCGGGAAGGCGAGCACGACGGCGAAGGGCAGGGCTGCGGCGCTCTTGAGAAGGAGGGTGCCAAAGAGCAGCAGGGTGAGGGCGGCGAGGCGGAAGAGGGGTTCCGACCAGCCTGCAAACGCGCTCAACGCGCCCAGCCCCGTCACCGTCCAAAGGAGCACGATGCAGGCGAGCTTGCCCGCCTGCAAGCGGCAGCGGAAGGCTTCGTGCAGCAGGGCGTGCAGCGCAAGGGAAAAGAGCAGCGCAAGGGCGAGCATGATGAGGGCGAGCACCGCCTTCTGCCCAAACAGGGGCAGGGGAAGGGGATAGCCGCTGTGGGGAAAGAGCAGGAGAAAGGGGAGCTGGGCAAGGCAGGCGGCGCAAAGCAGCAGGACGCGCCCGCTCCGCACCTTCATCCTGCGGCTGATGACGCAGGCGAGCAGCATGATCGCCGTCTGCACGGCGGCGGAGAGCATCCCCGCCCATGCGCGCGCGGTGAGGGCGGAAACGAGGTATCCCGCGCTCATGCTGAATGGTTCCGCGCCGCAGGCGAGGGCGGCAAAGAGGAGGGCGAAGGAGAGCGGTTCGCGGCGGGGCAGGGCGCAGTTCAAAAGGGGCATGCAGGCGGCGAGGGCAAGGTGCAGGGCGAGCCGCGGCAGGGAGAGGCGGGCGCGGCGAATGTGGATGCGTTTCATGGGGGATACCTCTGTTTTTTCTCCCCATTATAGCGAAAGCGCCCGCACTAACGGGCGCAACATTCGTCTTTCTTTGTCGAAGAAGGGGCGGTGGGGGAGGGGAGACAAAAGTTAAGGCCTTGCTTGCGCAAGGCCCGTGTTTTCTATGTTATGAAGTTGTGCGGGCAAATTCCATTCGGCTTTTTCCACTTCTTGGGATTGGTCCCGCCGCGGCGATCCCCTAATTTTCGTCCGCGATCAACGTGTGAACCGAATTATTTTTTTGCCTCCGAAAGATCGTTGTACATTGGTCCGTCCTCCTTTTAGTTAGGCTTACGGCCTCTGAGGGAAAAGATGAGCTTCATATCGTGCACCTCCCGATATGGATTTTTTTGAAAGCCGCCCCTTCCTTTTGGCGACCTCCCTGTGATGGCGGACTTTCCCGTCCGCGGTCTCACTTCTTATTCTTTCCCGGGTTTTTTGTTTACTTGTGCATTGGACTAACCGCCTGTTTTGTTGGTGAATAACATTTCATGAAAGTTATTTTCTTTTTGTACCTTTATTATACTTAAAATCAGACGTTTGTCAATAGGTTTTTGAAAAATTTTTTTATTTTTTTGCGGAAGCCTCCGGAGGGCTATTTTACGGCGTGCACGCGCGCCTTCACGCTCACGCGCGTGAGGGAGAGCACCTGCTTGCCGTACTGCGCGTACTGCTTGGGGGCGTTGCGCTGCAGCGTCCTTGCAAAGTGCAGAAGGTCGCACCCCGCGCTCTTGCAGCGCTCCCACAGGGCGGTGAGGCGCGCTTGCAGCAGGTCTTCCGCCGCGGCGAGCACGGCGGGGGAGGGGATGCTGCGGGCGATCTCTCCCACCGTGGCGGGCGTATCCCGCCCCGCAAGGCGCACGTTGAGGGTGACGGATAGCTCCGCTTGTGGCGCGCCCTTTGCGGTGAAGGCGACCTTCCCGCTGTTTTTTAAGATGCTCAAACTCACCGTCTCGCCCGCCTCTTCCACGTCGAACGCGCTCGCAAACACCCGCCCCTTCAACAGGGCGAAGGCAAACGTCTCCTCGGGGGGAAGGACGGCGACCATGCGCCCCTTTTGAAAGATCGCCGTCTCCGCAGCCGAATACACGCTGTCCCCCTGCGGCGCGCCGCTCCCGCCGCTCCCGCCGCTCCCGCCGCCCGCATTGCGCTCGCCCTCCGCCGCAATGCGCCGCAAAAAGGGGGTGTAGCTGCTGCCCGACGCGCCGAAGTAGCCCACCGTGAACTCCTTCAGGCTGCACTTCATCACCCTGCCCGATTTTTCCGCCGCGTCCGAAAAGAGGCTCTGCGCCGCGCCGGAGGAGAGGTCGTCGATGGCGCTCTTGGAGGAGAGAAATTCTCCCGCCTCCCCCGCGCACACGGCGACGAGGCAGCTGTCGGGCATATATTCGTTGCGCAGGAAGTAGTCAAGGCAGGGCAGCACGTCCTCCTTTCCCGTCTCCTCGCCCAGGAGCAGCAAGTTGCAAAACACCAGCTTGGGCACCCAGCCCGTCTTGGAGTAGATCTGCGCAAAGCAGGCGGCAACGCTCTCCCCCTCGCCCGCGATCTCCACGCCCGAAGTCCCGCCCGCCGTGCGATCCCCGCTCTTGGGCACGGCGATCTGCGCCGTCACGCGAAAGCCGCCCTCCGTCCTGTCCACGCCCGCCGCGAGAATGATCGCCGTCTTTTGAATGTCCACGAGCGCGAAGTCATTCGCAAAGAAGGAGAAGAGGATGATGAGGGCGAGCAGCAAAAAGAGTTTGGCGGGCAGCGCCCGCAAAAATTTACGAAACTTGTACACGGTCCCTCCCAAATGCGAGCAGGATAAGGGGAAGCAGCACGGTGAACACGGGGAAGATCCAAAACAGCGTCTTTGCGATGGCGGTGCTCGTTGAAAGGAAGTCGAAGTTGAGCAGCCACAGCCCCAGCAGCAGCCCCGCGTTGACCAAAATTGCAAGAACGTTGTGCAAAATGCGGTTCTTCGGCGCAAACGCCTCGCGCACGCAGTCCACGCTCGCCTGCATGGGCAGGGCGCAGTAGAACGCCATCACGAGGGCGAGGGCGAAGATGAAGAGGTAGTCCACCCGCCCCAGCACCGCCACGCCCGAAAAGTACTTCGCCGTCTTGGTGAAGGCGAACAGCTGCCGCACGGAAACTTCCGCAAAGGTGCCGTAGAAGAGGGCGAGGAAGAGCAGCACCGCCGCGCCCCCCGCGAGGTAGCACAGCGCGCTCTTCCACGCCATGCCCGCCTTATATTCCACCTTGCCCAAAAAGGAGAGGGCGAGGGCGGAGTCGAAGAACCAGCTCATCGTGTACGCGCTTCCCCGCAAAAAGCCCCAGCCGCCCTGCCCGAACACGGGTTTGAGCGCGCCAAAGTCCGCTCCGCCCGCCGAGAGCAGCACGATGCCCGAAAATCCCGCGATGGAGAGGGGCGCGAGCACGTCCCACGCCCGCCCCAGCGAGGAGAGGGGCTTGGCGCACAGGTAGGCGGAGAGCAGGAAGAAGGGCGCAAAGGCGATGGTGGAGGGCAGGGTGTCGTAGAACACGCTCTGCACCATCAGCTTTTGTTCGAGCAGCGGCAGCAGCGCCGCATACAAGAAGAAGAGGGAAAAGAGGGTGCATACGAGCTTGCCCGCAATGCTGCCAAGGCGTGCTTCCACCAGCGCATACAGCGACTTGTTCCTGCGGGCGAGCAGCATGACGAAGAAGATGACGGCGCTCTGCAACACGATGTTTGCGGCGGCAGGGAAGAGCAGGTCGTTTCCCGCGTACACCGCAAGCTGCGTGGGCATGAGCACCAGCTTTCCCACGGGCGCGATCGCAAGAAAGTACAGGTAGAGCTGGCGGCTTTTGATCTTATTCATGGCGCAGCCTCCGCTTGTTCTTGCTGCCGATGGCGCGCGGGCGGCAGTCCAAAGAACGCAGATCGTATTTGAAAAACGCGTCCTTGAGGTCGCTGCGCACGAGCGGGGAAAAGGGCGCTGCGATGGGGGAAGAGAAGCTCTCCGCCGTCACGAGGTAAAAGAGCAGGAACGCCGTTGCAAGGATGATGCCGTACGTGCCCACGCTGCCCGCCACAAGCAGCATGGCAAGGCGGATGACGGAGGTCTGTTCGATGAGGTTGGGCACGGCGTACAGCCCGATGCCGCTGAAGGCGATAATGATGATGGCGGGCGTGGAGACAAAGCCCGCGCTCACCGCCGTCTCGCCCAAGACGAGCGCGCCCACCACGGAGAGCGCCATTCCCACGTATTTGGGCATACGAATGCTCGCCTCGTTTAAGATCTCCAGCGTGACGAGCACGACGAGCATTTCCAGCGAGGGGGAGAGGGGGATGCCGCGGATGCTTCCCGCAATGGTGAGCAGCAATTTGATGGGCAGAAGCTGCAATTTGAACAGCTGCGCCGCAATGTAGAAGGCGGGCAGGTAGATGGCGACGATGAGCGCGACGAGGCGCAAAATGCGCGTGAAGGTGGCGCGGTAGGAGGGCACGAAGTAGTCCTCGCTCGATTGAAAGTCCTCGATGATGAGGTAGGGCACGGTGAGGGCGATGGGGGAGCCGTCTGCAAGGATGCCCACCCGCCCCTCCGCAAGTTTGGCGCAGAAGATGTCCGGCTTTTCCGTCGTGCCCACTTGCTTTAGGAGCGAGCGCGGGCGCTCTGCAAGAAAGTGGGTGAGGTAGGAGGAGTCGGGCAGGGCGTCGATGTCGATGGCGGAAAGGCGCGCCTTCACCTCCCTTGCGACCTCCTCCTTCGCCGTGCCCGCAAGGTAGCACAGGGCGACGCTCGTTTTGGAGCGTCTGCCCACTTCCACCATCTCGATCCTGAGTTCCTCCGTCTTGAAGCGCTTGCGCACGAGGGCGGTGTTCACCTTCACGTCCTCGATGAACCCCTCGCGCGGGCCCTTGATGGCAACGTCGGTGGGCGGCTCTGCAACGGCGCGCACGAACACCTTCTTCGCGCCCAAAACCAGCCCCTCCCGCACCCCCTCCGCAAGCAGCACGGGATTGCCCGACAGCAGCTCTGCGGCGAGCGCGTTCAGCGCGCGCTCCCGCTTGCATTCGGGGAAGGCGAGCCGCTTTCCGATCTCTTGCGCGTCCGCCTCCCCCGTATAGTGCAGCAGCGGGCGCACGACAAGGCTGCCCAGCAATTCCTTGTCCGTGACGGCGTCCGCATACAGCGCGACAAAGGCGATGCCCCCCTCCGCCGCAAAGGGGAAGGTGAGTACGTCCTGCGCGGGGCAGAGTTTTTTGAGCGCAGCCACGTCCTGCGCCGAATTTCCCGTCAGATATTTCACAACAGGAGTATGGGGAGCGCGGAGGAAAGTATGCGCCCGCAAACAAGAAACCCCCTTCCGCAGGGGAAGGGGGCAAAGACGGTCACACATTGAGTTTGGCAAGATACCCGTTTACAAGCGAAGCGAGGGCGCAAAGCTCCTCCTCTTCAAGCTCGGGCAGGTAGCAAAGCAGCGTCTCCCTGACAAAGGGGAGGCGCTCCTCCTCCGTAAGCCCGACATAGCCCTCGAGCAGCTTGTTCTCCGCCTCCTGCAGCGCCTCATCCGCAAGGTAGGGCTGCAAGAGGGGGGTGAGCACGCTCACGTCCTTCTTCATGCGGAAGAACTGCTCGTAGATCACGTAGTACAAGGTCGCCGCGCACCCGCACGCGAACCCGCCCTCGATGGTGTGCGCGATGTCGCTCGTAAAGGGGATGGCGCTCCCCGTTGCGATCGCCCGCCAGCACGCATACAGCAGCGTGCCCAAGAGGAAGGGCGCGAATACAAGCAGCTTCTTGGGTACGTTTTGAGTACCGTCTTTTTGGCGAGGGAGACGAGCAAGGTCACTCCCAATGCAATGATGAGCACGTCCGCGTTGTAGGCGCGGAACGCGCCGAGAAATTGGAATAGCGTCATATACACCTCTTTCCCCGCCGCATTGTTATTGTATCACGGGCGCGTGCGGGCGTGGGCGGTGTCTGCCGCAATTTTTTCTGCAACCCCCGTTTTGCGCTTGACTTCAAGGGGGGGAATTGCTATAATATTGACATGAGAAACATGGACGCAGTTTTCCGCGTCGGCGGATCAATCAAATAGTACGGGGGAGGCAGTTTTTTCCGCATGGAATAAAACTGCCTTCTTTTACTTTATACGGAGGTCAAAAAAGTGAAAAAAGTAGCGATCATCATGGGCAGCGATTCCGATCTGCCCGTTGTGGAAAAGGCATTTGCCGTGCTCAAAGAGTTCGGCGTACCCTTTGAGGCGCACGTCTTTTCCGCGCACCGCACGCCCGAGGAGGCAAAGGCATTCTCGCAGGGCGCGGCGAAGGCGGGCTTCGGCGTCATCATCGCGGCGGCGGGCATGGCGGCGCACCTTGCAGGGGCGATCGCGGCAAATACCGTGCTGCCCGTCATCGGCATTCCCATCAAGAGCGGCGGTCTGGGCGGGCTGGACGCCCTGCTCTCCACCGTCATGATGCCCTCCGGCATCCCCGTTGCCACCGTCGCCATCGACGGGGCGAAGAACGCCGCCTATCTCGCGGTGGAGATCCTCGCCGTGGGGGATGAGGAGTTGAGCAAAAAGCTGCTCGAACAGAGAACAAAAGAGGCGGAGTCCGTGCTCAAAAAGGACGCAGCCCTTGCGCAAAAATACTAAATTTCAAAGGAAAAAAGGAGAAAACGATCATGGAAAAGAAGGAACAGCTCTACGAAGGAAAGGCAAAGAAGGTATTCGCAACGGAGGATGCGGCGTGCTGCATCGTCTCCTATAAGGACGACGCCACGGCGTTCAACGGCGAGAAGCGGGGCACCATCGCGGGCAAGGGCGTTGTCAACAACCGCATGACCAATCTCATGATGCAGCTGCTTGAAAAGCAGGGCGTGCCCACGCACTTCGTGGAGGAACTCTCCGAGCGCGACACGGTGGTGAAGAAGGTCTCCATCGTTCCCCTCGAAGTCATCATCCGCAACGTCTCCGCAGGCTCCTTTGCAAAGCGCTACGGCGTGGAGGAGGGCATCGTGTTCGACGAGCCCACCATCGAGTTCTCCTATAAGAACGACGCGCTGGGCGATCCCCTCATCAACTCCTATCACGCGCTTGCGCTCAAGCTGGCGAGCAAGGAGGAGATCGAGACCATCAAGAAGTACGCCTTCAAGGTGAACGAGGTGCTCAAGGAGTACTTCCTGCAGCTGGGCGTAAAGCTCATCGACTTCAAGCTGGAATTTGGCCGCCTTGCAGACGGCACCATCGTGCTCGCGGACGAGATCTCGCCCGACACCTGCCGTTTCTGGGACGCCAAGACCAACGAAAAGCTGGATAAAGACCGTTTCCGCCGCGATATGGGCGGGGTAGAGGCGGCTTACCAGGAGATCTTCAAGCGCGTAACGGAGGCGAAGTGAGCAGCATGGAGCATGAGATCCACGAGGAGTGCGGCGTCTTTGGCGTATTTGCGCCCTCGGTCGAGAACGTCGCCTCCACCACCTATTACGCACTCTTTGCCCTGCAACACAGGGGGCAGGAATCTGCGGGTATCGTCGTCAACAACGACGGCGTGTTCTCCTCCCACAAGGATACGGGGCTCGTGAACGACGTGTTCACGGCGGAGATCCTGAAAAAGCTGGGCGAGGGGAACATGGCGATCGGGCACGTGCGCTACGGCACCACGGGCGGCAACGGGCGGGAGAACGCCCAGCCCATCGTGGTCAACCACCTCAAGGGCAATATGGCGCTCGCGCACAACGGCAACCTCATCAACGCCATGGAACTGCGCACCGAGCTGGAAAACGAGGGGTGCATCTTCCACACCACGTCGGATACCGAGGTCGTCGCCTACACCATCACCAAGGAGCGCGTCAAGTGCGGCTCCATCGAGGCGGCGGTGCTCGCCGCCATGGACAAGCTCAAGGGGGCGTACTCCCTTGTCGTCATGTCCCCCTCCAAGCTCATCGCCGCGCGCGATCCGCTCGGCTTCCGCCCGCTCTGCATCGGCACGCGGGAGGACGGGGCGTACCTCATCGCCTCGGAGAGCTGCGCGCTCAGCGCGGTGGGGGCGACCAAGCTGCGCGAAGTGGAGCCCGGGGAGGTGCTCGTCATCTCCAAGGAGGGCATCAAGAGCGATCGCTCCCACTGCGGGGGCAAGCGCGCCTTCTGCGTGTTCGAATACTTCTACACCGCCCGTCCCGATTCGGAGATCGACGGCTGCTTCGTGCAGGACGCACGCCGCCGCGCGGGGGCATACCTTGCCAAGGCGTTCCCCGTGGAAGCGGACATCGTGGTGGGCGTGCCCGATTCGGGGCTGGACGCCGCGCTCGGCTACGCGCAGGAGAGCGGCATTCCCTACGGCATCGGGCTCATCAAGAACAAGTACATCGGCAGAACGTTCATCTCGCCCGATCAAAAGGTGCGTGAGGACAGGGTGCGCATCAAGCTCAACGTGGTGGCGTCCGCCATTCGCGGCAAGCGCGTCGTTCTGGTGGACGACTCCATTGTGCGCGGCACCACGAGCGCGCGCATCGTGCGCCTCCTGCGCGAGGCGGGGGCGACCAAGGTGCATTTCCTCTCCTCCGCGCCCAAGTTCCTCAATCCCTGCTACTACGGCACGGACATCGATTCGCGCGAAAATCTCATCGCCTGCCACCATTCGGAGGAGGAGATCGCAAAGATCATCGGCGCGGACTCCGTGGGCTATCTTCCCATCGAGTACGCAAGAAAACTTACGGGCAAGGAGGAGGATCGCTTCTGCTGCGCCTGCTTCGACGGCGTGTATCCCACCGAGATCCCCACGTCCACGGCGAAGCACCGCTTCGAGCAGCGCCCCATCTCCAACCGTCCCATCAGCGAGAACCCCAAGTTTCGGAAAAATCAGGAGAACTGACCATGGATAAGAGTTATTCGGAAAGCTACAAGAAGGCGGGCGTCGACATCACCGCGGGCTACAAGGCGGTGGAGCTCATGAAGAAGCACGTTGCCCGTACCATGCCCGAGGGCAAGGCGGATATCGGCGGCTTCGGCGGGCTGTTCCCCCTCCCCCTTGCGGGCATGGAGGAGCCCGTGCTCGTCTCGGGCACGGACGGCGTGGGCACCAAGCTGCGCATCGCCCAGCTCCTTGACAGGCACGACAGCATCGGCATCGACTGCGTTGCCATGTGCGTGAACGACGTACTGTGCTGCGGGGCAAAGCCGCTCTTCTTCCTCGACTATATCGCCTGCGGCAAGAACGAGCCCGAAAAGATCGCCGCCATCGTGGGCGGCGTGGCGGAGGGCTGCGTGCAGGCGGGCTGCGCGCTCATCGGCGGCGAGACTGCCGAACACCCCGGCACCATGGCGGAGGACGACTACGACCTCGCGGGCTTCACCGTGGGCGTCGTCGACAGAAAGAAGGTCATCGACAACGGCAAGATGAAGGCGGGGGACGTCATGCTCGCCCTGCCCTCCACGGGGGTGCACTCCAACGGCTTCTCGCTGGTGAGAAAGGTGTTCGACGTGGAGCATTGCGACCTCACCGCGCCCGTGCAGGCGCTGGGAGGCAAGGGCTTGGGCGAAGTGCTGCTCGCGCCCACCAAAATTTACGTAAAACCCGTGCTCGCGCTGCTCGACGCGGTGCAGGTAAAGGGCATTTCGCACATCACGGGGGGCGGCTTCTATGAGAATATGCCCCGCTCCATCCCCAAGGGCTTGGGCGTGAAGATCGATCGGGCAGACGTGAAGATCCCGCCCATCTTCTCCCTCATTCAGGAGAAGGGGAATATCTCCGAGCACGATATGTTCAACACCTTCAACATGGGCGTGGGCATGAGCATCGTCGTTGCCAAGGAGGACGTGGAGAAGGCGCTTGCCGTGCTCAAAGCAAACGGCGAGGACGCTTACGTGCTGGGCGAGATCGTTGCAAGCGACGACGGGGTGATCCTTTCATGAACAGGGTGCGCGTAGCCGTGCTCTGCTCGGGCGGCGGCACCAATCTGCAAGCCATTTTAGACCGCGCGCAGGCAGGCGGCATTCCCCACGGGGAGATCGCGCTCGTCTTGACGGACAACGCGGGGGCGTACGCCATCGAGCGGGCGAAGGCGGCGGGCGTGGAGTACCTCGTCGTAGACAAGAAACAGGTGCCCGACCGCGGCGAGCGGGAGGCACTTATCCTTGCCGCGCTCAAAGAGCGGGGCATCGGGCTCGTCGTGCTCGCGGGGTTCATGACCATTTTGAGCGACGATTTCGTCAAACAGTATGAAATGCGCATCATCAACGTGCATCCCTCCCTCATTCCCAGCTTTTGCGGCGCGGGATTTTACGGGCTGAAGGTGCACGAGGCGGCGCTTGCGCGCGGCGTAAAGGTGACGGGCGCGACCGTGCACTATGTCAACGAAGTGTGCGACGGCGGCCCCATCATTGCACAAAAGGCAGTTTTGGTGGAGGAGGGAGATACCCCCAAGAGCTTGCAGCTGCGCGTCATGCGCGAGGCGGAGTGGGTGATCTTCCCCGCCGCCGTGGAAACGGTATGTAAAAAACTAACGGGAGAAGAGGTATGAAGGTGAGAAAGAGTATGCAGCGCGCGCTGCAGGGCAACAGCTACCCCGGGCGGGGCATCGTCGTGGGGCTTTCCAAGGACGGCAAGCGGGCGATGTTCGCCTACTTCATCATGGGGCGCAGCGAAAACAGCCGCAACCGCGTGTTCGTGGAGACGGAGCAGGGCATCGAGACCAAGCCCTTTGACGAGAGCAAGGTGCAAGATCCCTCCCTCATCATCTACGCGCCCGTCAAGCGGGTGAATGGGGACATCGTCGTGACGAACGGCGACCAGACGGACACCATCGAGGCGTCGCTCCAGGCGGGCAAGTGCTTCCGCCACGCGCTCAGAACGCGCACCTTTGAGCCGGACGCACCCAACTACACCCCCCGCATCAGCGCGGTGTTGCACCTCGACAAGAAGTACAGCTACGAGATGTCCATTTTGAAGTGCGCAGACGGCAAGGGCAAGAAGTGCGCGCGCTACTTCTTTGAATACGAGCCCGTATCGGGCACGGGGCACTTCCTGCACACGTACGAAAAGGACGGCAACCCGCTCCCTTCCTTTGAGGGCGAGCCGGAGCGCGTGCTCATTCCAAACGACGTGAACGCCTTCGCGCAGGAGATCTGGGAAAATCTCAACGGGGACAACAAGATCTCCCTCTACTGCCGCGCCATCGAACTCAAGACGGGCAGAGAGGAGAGCGTGCTCATCAACCGCTATACCAAGTAAAGGAGAGGGGTATGAAGGAATTTGAACTCAAATACGGCTGCAATCCCAACCAAAAGCCCGCCCGCATCTATATGGCGAACGGCGGGGAACTTCCCGTGGAGATCTTGTGCGGGAGACCGGGGTATATCAACTTCCTCGACGCATTCAACTCCTACCAGCTCGTAAAGGAGGTGAAGGAGGCAACGGGAATGTGTGCGGCAACCAGCTTCAAGCACGTTTCGCCCACCTCCGCCGCCGTGGGGAAGCCGCTCTCCGAGGCGCTCAAAAAGGCGTGCTTCGTGGACGACATCGCGGGGCTGGACGACTCTCCGCTCGCCTGTGCCTATGCGCGCGCGCGTGGAACGGACAGAATGTCCTCCTTCGGCGACTGGATCGCCCTCTCCGACGAGTGCGATGAAGTCACGGCAAGGATCGTTGCTCGCGAGGTGTCGGACGGCATCATCGCGCCCTCCTACACGCCCGAGGCGCTCGCCATCTTAAAGCAAAAGCGCAAGGGGGCGTACAACGTGGTCAAAATCGATCCCGACTACGTGCCCGAGGAGATCGAGCGCAAGCAGGTGTACGGCATCACCTTCGAGCAGGGGCGCAACAACTTCAAGATCGACAGGGCGCTGCTTTCCAATATCGTCACCAAGAACAAGGAGCTGCCCGCGGAGAAGGCGATCGACCTCATCATCTCCCTCATCACGCTCAAATATACGCAGTCCAATTCCGTGTGCTTTGCAGCGGACGGGCAGGCGATCGGCGTGGGCGCGGGGCAGCAGTCGCGCATCCACTGCACCCGCCTTGCGGCGCAGAAGGC
>CALVTZ010000018.1 GCA_944363255.1 uncultured Clostridia bacterium | reverse complement strand
TGTCATTGAATAGGGCTTGCCCGTCCGTTCTGCGGACGGGTTTTTTTGTGCGCCGCGCCCCGCGGCATAATTGCTTCGCGCCGCTCATACCCTACTTGTATGGAACAGTACAGACTTGAGGCACAGGAAGTGCTTGCAAAGCTCGGGAGCGGGGAGGCGGGGCTGTCCGCGCGCGAGGCGGGGCTACGCCTTGCAAAGTACGGGCGCAACGCGCTGCAACAGGGCAAGAAGCGCAGCAAACTGCGCTTCTTTTTCGCGCAATTCAAAGATCTCATGTCCCTCATCCTCATCGCGGCGGCGCTGCTCTCGGGCGTGCTTGCCTTCGTCACGGGGGACACCAACGAGCTTGCGGACACCGCCATTCTGCTCTTTATCATTCTGCTCAACGCCGTGGTGGGCTTTTTGCAGCAGTACCGCGCGGATGACGCGCTGCAAAAGCTGAAAAAGATGTCCGTCTGCCGCGCGCGCGTCGTGCGCGGGGGAAGGGTGGAGCTTGTCGATGCGGAGGAGCTCGTCGTGGGCGACGTGGTGGAAGTGGAGGAGGGGGACAAGATCCCCGCCGACTGCCGCATTCTCACAGCAAGCGAGCTGCGCACGGACGAATCCGCCCTCACGGGGGAGAGCGTGCCCGTCAAAAAGGGGGCGTGCGTGATCGCGGGGCGTGCGCTCTCCGCCCGCAAGAACACCCTCTTTGCCTCCACCTTCTGCGTAAAGGGGCGGGCGCGCTGCGTCGTCGTCGCCACGGGGATGGGCACGGAAATGGGCAAGATCGCGGGAATGTTGCGCGGCGAAAAGCCCAAGCCCACCCCGCTCGATAAGACGCTTACCAAGCTGGGCAAGATCATCTCCGCAACCGTGCTCACCGTCGCCGCCGTGCTCTTTTTGGGGGGCTTGCTCGCCCGCAGGGTGGGTTTTTTGGACAACGTCATGTCCGCCGTCGCCGTGGCGGTCGCCGCCATTCCGGAGGGGATGGGGGCTGTCGTCACCATCATTCTCGCGATGGGGGTGCAGCGCATGGCGAAGGCGCGCGCCGTCATGCGCAGGCTGTCCGCCGTGGAGACGTTGGGCGGGGTGAGCTGCATCTGTTCGGACAAGACGGGCACGCTCACCAGAAACAAAATGACGGTGCAGGGCATCAGCACCTGTCCCTGCGAGGAGGGAGAGCGGTACACGGGCACGCCCGTGCAGCAGCAGCTCCTGCGCTGTATGCGCGTGTGCAACACGGTGACGGGCAGCGCGGGGCGGTACGCGGGCGATCCCACCGAGGTCGCGCTCGTGGAGTATGCGGACGGGTGCGGGTATTCCTATGAGACGAGTGTGGCGGGCGGAACGCCCTTCTCCTCCGAACGCAGAATGATGAGCGTTCTGGGCGGCGACGGCACGCTCTATGTCAAGGGCGCGGTGGAGGCGGTGCTCGCGCGGTGCACACTTTTGCATACGTCGCAGGAAAATTGCACCCTCACGCAGCAAATGCGGCGGCAGATCGTGCAGCGCGCCGCACACTTCGAAGGGCAGGCGATGCGCGTGCTCGCCTTCGCCACGGGGCGGGGCGCACGGGAGGAGGAGCTCGCCTTCGTGGGGCTTGCCGCCATGCTCGATCCCCCCAAGGCGGGGGCGCGGGAGGCGGTTTTAACCTGTCGGCGGGCGGGCATTCGCACCGTCATGATCACGGGCGACAGCCGCGAGACGGCGTTTGCGATCGCGCAGCGGCTGGGCATTGCAAGGCGGCGGGAGGAGGTCGTCACGGGGGAGGAGCTGGACGAGATGGGGCAGGCGCAGTTTGCCGCCCGCGCGGGGGAATTTTCCGTATACGCGCGCGTCTCGCCGTCGCACAAGAAGGCGATCGTGGACGCCATCAAAGCGGGGGGAGAGGTGGTCGCCATGACGGGGGACGGGGTGAACGACGCGCCCTCCATCAAGGCGGCGGACATCGGCGTCGCCATGGGCAGCGGCACGGACGTGACCAAGGACGCCGCGGACATGGTCATCACGGACGACGACTTCTCCACCATGGTGCACGCGGTGGAGGAGGGGCGCAACGTCTTTTACAACGTCAAAAAGACTATCTCCTTCTTCCTCGCCACCAATCTTGCCGAGGTGCTCTCCGTGCTCATCGCCACGCTGTTTTTGTGGAAGTACGACTTCCTCACCTCCACGCAGCTGCTCTGGATCAACCTCATCACCGACTCCCTGCCCGTGCTCGCGCTGGGCGTGGAACGCACGCGCGGGGCAATGCTGCGCCCGCCCGTGTCCGAGCGCGACATCTTCTCGCGGCGGGCGATCGTGAAGATGCTCGCCTACGGCGCGGTGCAGGCGGGCATCGTGGTGGGGCTGTTCACCTTCGGCGTGCGCGCGTGGGGGAACGGCGTTGCAAGCACGATGGCGTTTCTCGCGCTCTCCCTCATCGAACTCTTCCACGCCTTCAACGTCAAGCGGGAGGGCGCGTCGCCCTCCCTGCGCGAATTTTTCTCCAACCGCACGCTGCTTGTCACGGTGGTGGCGGGGGTGCTCGTCAACGTGCTGCTCGTGCTGCTGCCCCCCTTGCGCGCCTGTTTCGACCTCTCCGCGCTCACGGGCGTGCACCTTCTCATCGTGCTTGTTGCATCCTTCGCCATTCTCCCCATCGGGGAGGGACTGCGCCTGTTCGCGCGGCTCATGCGCGCCGTCAGAGGGCGCAGAAGGCGTATCCCGCTGCGCGGAAGCGGCGTATGAGCTCGGGCAGCGCCTCCGCCGTGGCGGCGTGCGGGGCGGAATCGTGCAGCAGCAGGACGACGCGCGCCCTGTTCTTCGCCGTGGCAAGCGCCGTCTCCACCAGCGCGGCGGGGGAGGCGTTGGGGATCTCCTCGTCGCCGCACACCGCGTTCCAGCCAACGGGGGTGAGCCCGTGCGCCTTGAGCAGCTGCGTCTGCCGCGCCCTGTCCGCCTTCCTTCCCCCGCCCGGGAAGCGGTAGAGGGCGGGCACAACGCCCGTGATGCGCTCGATGGCGTGCGCGCAGGTGAGTGCGTCCTGTAAGAGCGCCTCGTCGGAGGCGTAGATCTTCTCATATTCGTGCGTGGCGGAGTGCACGCCCAGCGTGTGCCCCTCGGCTGCGATGCGGCGCAGCGTGTCCTGCCGCGCCTCGGCGCGGTCGCTCACGATAAAGAAGGTCGCCTTCACCTGCTCCTTCTGCAGCGTGTCGAGGATGCGCCCCGTCACCTTGGTGCTGGGGCCGTCGTCAAAGGTGAGAAAGACTTGCTTCCCCTCCGCAAAGGTGAGGGCGGGCAGGGCGGTGAGCCGCGCGCCCAGGTGGGTGAGAAAGACGAGCAGGATGGCAAAGAAGAGGGCGAGCGGAAGGTAACGTTTTTGCATACTCCGAGTTTGGGTAAATTTTACAAATTTATTTACAAGCCGCATTTTTTGTGCTATACTTGAGGGCGAACAAAACCGCCGCACGGCGGATAAGGAGATACTTTCATGATTGAAACCAAGGTCTTTGGCAAAACGGCGGCGGGGGAAGAAGTCCTCGCCTTCACCCTGCACGACGGCGCGCGCAGCGCAACCATCCTCAATCGCGGCGGCGTCATTCAAAGCATCGTCGTGCCCGACAGGGCGGGCAAGCCCACGGACGTCATCCTCGGCTACAACGACGTGGCGGGGTATGAAAACAACGGCGGCTATCTGGGCGCGCTCATCGGCAGATTCGGCAACCGCATCGGCGAGGGCAAGCTCACCATCGACGGCGTCACGTACGATCTGTATCTGAACGACCGCGGCAACCATCTGCACGGCGGAAAAGTGGGCTTCGACAAGAAGATCTGGGCGCACAAGATCGAGGGGGACAAGCTCATCCTCACCCTGCTCTCGCCCGACGGCGAGGAGAACTACCCCGGCAACCTCACCGTGCAGGTGACGTACACCTTCGCGGCGGGCAAGCTCACCATCGCCTACCACGCGGTGAGTGACAAGAAGACGGCGATCAACCTCACCAACCACGCCTACTTCAACATGAACGGCGAGGGAGACGGCTCCATTCTCGAAAACGTGCTGTGGATGGACTGCGACGAGATCACGCCCACCAATCCCACCATGATCCCCGTGGGCGGGTACAAGAAGGTCGCGGGCACGCCCTTCGACTTCAATACCCCCAAGGAGATGGGCAAGGACGTGGAGGCGGACGACATCGACCTCAAACAGGGCAACGGGTACGACCACTGCCACGTGCTCAAAAACAAGTGCGGCGAGATGGTGAAGTACGCCACCGTCACGGGCAAAAAGACGGGCATCGTCATGACGTGCTATACGGATATGCCCGCCGTGCAGTTCTACGCGGGCAACGGAATGCACCAGCAGGGCAAGACGGCTTACTACGGTAAGCGCGCGGGCTTCTGCCTGGAGACGCAGGCGATCCCCAACAACGTAAACGTGCCCGAGTACGCCGCAAAGGGCAGCTCCATCTATGATGCGGGCGAAGTGTATTCCTTCTCTGCCATCTATGAATTCGGCGTCGAATAAGAGGATATGAAAGGGCGCCCGCCGTTCTTTGGGAACGGCGGGCGCTTTTTTTGTTGTGTATCAAACCGCAATGTCAATAGCTCGCCTTGATGATGGCGCGGATCTCCTCCTTGGTGAGCACCTTATATCCGCCCTCCATCACCAGCGTGCTCTCCACGATGCCCTCCAGCATCTCGGGCGTTGCGCCAAGCTCGGAAATGTTCATCACGAGCCCCAGCTTTTTCATCCACGCCTCCATGCGGCGCAGCCCTTCCTCCGCGACCTCCCGCTCCGTCTTGCCCGCGGGATCGACCTCCCACACCGCCTTGGCGTAGCGCGCGAACTTGGCGGTGCCGTAGGGCAGAATGTGGCGGTAGTAGGGCAGGGAGACGGCGGCAAGCGTCATGCCGTGCGTTGCGTCCGTGTGCGCGGCGACCGCCTGTCCCAGCATGTGCACCTCCCAATCGGTGTCCTTGCCCTGCGCAACGAAGGTGTTCAGCGCCCACGTCGCCGTCCACATGATGTTGCTGCGCGCCTCGTAGTCGGTGGGGTTTTCCGCCGCCACGTCCGCGCTGTGGATGAGCGAGCGCAGCAGCCCCTCCATCACATAGTCGCTCGTGTTGTCGTCCGTGCCCGAAAAGTACTGTTCGAGAATGTGCGACATGATGTCGTAAATGCCCGAGATCATCTGATAGCGGGGCACGGTGAAGGTATATTCGGGGTTGAGAATGGAGAACTTGGGGAACACCTCTTCGCCGAACACGTGTCCGATCTTGAGCTTCTCGCTGTGGTTGGTGATCACGGAGCCGCCGTTCATCTCGCTGCCCGTGCCCACCATGGTGAGCACGCACCCAACGGGCAGAGTGGGGCAGGTGGGCTCGTCGAAGTCGATAAAGTACTTCTTCCACGCGTCGCCCTCGTAGTGCACGGAGACGGACACCGCCTTTGCATAGTCGCAGACGGAGCCGCCGCCCACGGCGAGAATGAACTCCGCCTTTGCAGCGCGCGCCCGCGCAACGCCCTCTTCAAGCTTTTCGGTGGTGGGGTTGGGCATGACGCCCGCGTCCTCGAACACCTCCTTGCCGCACGCCTTCAAAATGGAAATGACGCGCTCGTAGATGCCGTTTTTCTTGATGGAACCGCCCCCGTACACCAGCAGCACGCGCTTGCCGTATTTGGGCAGCTCCTGCGCAAGCCCGTCCAGCGCGTTCTTGCCAAAGTACAGTTTGGTGGGGTTGCAGTAGGTGAAATTGCCTAACATTCTTTTTCCTCCTCAAAATGGTTTTGGATGGTCTTGATGACGCGGGCAGGCACGCCCGCTACAACGGTGTTGGGGGGAACGTCGCGCGTGACGACCGCCCCCGCCGCAACGACCGCGTTGCTTCCGATGGTCACGCCGGGCAGAATGGTCGCGTGCGAACCCACCCACACGTTTTCGCCCAGCACAACGGGGGCGGGGCGCATACTCTCGCGCGCCTGCGCGGGGAGCAGGTGGTCGAGCGTCGCGATGACGACTTCATGCCCGATGAGGCAGTTGTCGCCGATCGTGATGCCGCCCTGATCCTGAAAACAGCACGCCGAATTGATGAATACGTTTTTCCCCAGCGTGATATTGCGCCCGTAATCCGTGTAAAAGGGCGGGAAGAGGGTACAGCCGTCGCACTTCTTCCCCGTGAGCTTTGCAAGGATGGCGCGCACGCGCTTGGGCGTGTGGTAGCGCGCATTGAGTTTTGCCGTGAGTTTTTGCGCCCGCTGCGCCGCCGTGTGCATATAGCAGTGCGCCGCGCCGCCCGCCTGAATGACGGCTTGGCTGCGGGTGAGCGCCAGATAAGTTGCCTGATCCATGTCGCAATGAGTATAGCGCACTTTTGCTGCCCTGTCAAATGCTTATATTTTTGGGCGAAGGATAACCAAAAGGAATACTTCGCGCGGGCAGAAAGGGGAGGGCAAAAAGCAGAACGGGGCGCGCAAAGGGGGGCGCGGGAAAAACAAACGGGACGCAGGCGACCCTGCATCCCGTCTTTCTCTTTTGTAAAAAGCTGTTAAAGCACAACGCCCAGGATCATCCAAAGCAGGAACGCCCAAAGCAGAATGCCCCACAAGCAGTTTTTGCCGCACACTGCTGCGAGTTCGGGCTTGGACTTATACCACACGAAGTAGAGCACGCCGCCCGCGGGGAACACGATGAGGGAGAGCGCCTTCCAGCCCGTGAGCTTTACGTCCTTGGCAAGGGACATGAACCAGGGGCCGATGGAGGTGTAAAAACCCAGCGAACCGTGGAAGCTCACCACAAAGCCCAGCCCGATGAAGAGGAGGGCGAGCACGAGGTACAGCCAAGCGAGCACATAGATGCCCGCCGCGTTGGTGGCGAGATTCATGATGATGGAGATGATGCCAACGGCAAAGAAAAAGGACACGTCGTGATCGGTGTGCTTTGCGAGGTAGCCGTAGAAGATCATCATGAACGCCGTGAGAAAGAGCGTGATAATGCCAAAAGCTGCCATAGATATTCCCCCAAATTACAGTTTCTATCAAACATTATAATACGACATAAAGTAATTGTCAAGATTCCGCGGAAAAATTTCAAACAACAAGTGAGAAGTTTTTTTGTGCGCGAAGGGCGGGCGCATCCGAACGGGAGGGGGGATTGACAGGGCATTTTCAAAGTGTTATAATAATGGCGTACGAGTTCGTTTTTTGTGAGGGGAAACATGACGGATCGCGACAAAGCCTACTATATAAATCGGATCGACGGGGCGTTGAGTTTTGGGAATTTTATGCAGGGAAGCCGAAAGAATGTGATGGGGTGGCTCATTGCGCTCATTGTCGTGTTCGTGGCGATGATGACATTTCTGATCACGGTGCTCGTGTTGGAGCACTTTGAAGAACCGTCGCCGATCGAGGATTTAATTTTCGCCATCATGGGTGTCGTTTTTGGCTTTTCGGCGGCGACTGGGGCGGTGGTTGCCCTTGTTGTCGTGAATGAGAAAAATCGGGCAAAGATGCAACTATGGTTGGAGGACGCTGTGCCGCTGCAGGCGCAGTCAACGGTAGTTCAGAGAAGGCTGATGATGCTCTGCGTTCCGATGGTAAAGATCCAGGTAGAGTTTGAGTATGACGGCAGACTGTATCGGTTCGTCAGCGGCAAGAATCCGCCTAGGGGGACGGCAGGCTATACACCGCAGTTGGGGAATTATAACGACGGTGTCGATGTCGTTTGGTTGAAGTACGCCAACCGCACGATCAACATTCTGTATTCCCCCAAGTACAAGCAAGTGATGGTGCTGCGAAAGGAAAAAGTGAAGAAGAAAAAGAAAAAGTAAGCGAACGCTCGGGCAACCGAGCGTTTTTTTTCGCACGAAGGGCGGGGCGGGGCGCATACAATGGGGGGAGGTACCATCGAGGTCAAAACAATGCAGTGGTTTCAAACGCTTTCGGCGGTGGAACAGGCGCTCCTTTCCTCCCTCTTCATGGCGGGATCGACGGCGCTGGGCGCCGCCTTTGTCTTTTTTACGCGGCGGTGCGAGGGGAAGTTCATCTCCGCCCTCACGGGCTTTGCGGCGGGCGTCATGGTCGCCGCCTCCTTCTTCTCCCTCCTCCTGCCCGCCATCGAATATGAGAGCGCGCTCCCCGCGTGGCTGCCCGTGTGTTTGGGCTTTTTGCTGGGCGGCGTTCTCATCGTCCTGGGCGATCGCCTGTTCGCCCGTCTCACGCGCGCCCTTCCCGCCGCGGGAAACAGGAAGAGCGCGCTGCTCCTTTTCGCCGTCACCCTGCACAACATTCCGGAGGGGTTGTCGGTGGGGGTGGCGTTCGCGGTGGCGGGTGCGGAAGGGGGCACGGTCGCGGCGCTCCTGCTTGCCCTCGGCATCGGCGTGCAGAACTTCCCGGAGGGCACGTGCGTCGCCTTCCCCCTGCGCGCGGGCGGAATGCGCCCTGCAAAGTGTTTTCTCTTCTCCCTGCTCTCCGGGCTCGTGGAGATCCCCGCGGCGCTCGTGGGGGCGCTGGCGGCGGGTGCGGTGCACGGACTCATGCCCTGGGCGCTCGCCTTCTCTGCGGGGGCGATGATCTCCGTCGTCTGCTCCGAGCTCATTCCCGAATGCTTCGCTTCGGGCAAGACGGTCGCAAATTGCGCGATCGTATTGGGATTTTGCGTCATGATGACGCTCGATCTCGCCCTCGGCTGAGGTATAAAAGGGCGCGGGCGGGGAATACTCAAGGGTATGGAACAGCAACAACAGCAAAGCAAGCAGCCCGCGCTCTCCCCCCGCCGCACGGCGATCGTGGTGGGGGCGTCGTCGGGCATCGGGCGGGAGACGGCGCTCAAACTCGCGGCGCAGGGCTACCGCGTGTTCAATGTCTCCCGCACCCCCTTGAAGGGGGAGCGCGTGCGCACCATCACGGCGGACGCGGCGCAGGAGGGGGAACTCACCAAGGCGATACGGGCGGCGGGCGAGGAGGCGCAGGCGGTCGATCTTCTTGTGTACTCGGCGGGCTGTTCCATGGCGGCGCCCATGGAACACGCCAAGAGCGGCGACTACAGATACCTCTTCGAAGTCAACTACTTCGGCGCGGTGGAGGCGCTGCGCGCCTGCCTGCCCTACCTCAAAAAGCGGGGCGGGCGCGCCATTCTCGTCAGCTCGCTGGGCGGGGAGATGCCCATTCCCTTCGACAGCTTCTATTCCTCCTCCAAGGCGGCGCTGGAGATGCTCGCGCGCGAGAGCGATATGGAATTGCGCGCGCACGGGGTGCGGGCGTGCGCCCTGCTCCCCGGCGGCACGGCAACGGACTTCACCTACAACCGCAGGGTGTACAAGGCGGAGGAGAGCGGCAGCTACGCGCCCTCCGTCAAGAAGGCGTCGGCGGCGCTTGCCAACATGGAGCAGGGGGGCATGGAACCCTCCCTCGTCGCAGCTTGCGTGCTCAAACTTGCCCAAAAGCGCAATCCGCCCCCCGTCTCTTCGGCAGGCGGCAAAAACGGCGCGGTGCGCTATCTCACCAAGCTCCTGCCCGAGCGCGTGACCGATTGGATGATGCGCAAAAAATTCAATCAGCGATAAGGCGGGTGCGCCCCGCCCCCGAATATGGGGGCGGGGCGCGCTTTTTTCCTGCGCATTTGCCGCATTTTTCTGCGCAATTCCTGCGCACGCGCGCTTGCGCAAAAAAAATTTGCAAAAGCTGTTTAACCGCGGGGAAATTCCGTTATATTAAATGTGTCAAGAAAAGAATAAGGCGAACGGAACATGAAAGAAAAGAGAGACAACCAAACGCTTTCCCCCGAAGAGGAAGTGAGCAAGAGCGCGTGCGAAGGCGCGCAGCAGCCCTGCGAAGGGGCGCAGCCCGAGGCGTGCGAGGCAGAGCCCTGCGCTTTGGAGTTGCAGGAAAAGCTCAAGGCGGCGGAAGCGGAGGCAGCAGACCTCAAGCGCAAGTGGTACGCGGTGACGGCGGAGTATGAAAACTACCGCAAGCGCACGGCGGCAACGCGCTCGCAGGCGTATGCAGAGGGCAGGGCGGACGTTGTGACAAAGCTCTTCCCCATCGGCGACAATCTCGATCGCGCCCTCCTCTCCTGCACGGACGAGGTGATGAGAAAGGGCATCGAGATGGTCACGGCGAGCTTTCAAAAGCTGCTCGACGAGGAGAAGATCACCCCGATCGATCCCGTGGGCGAGCCGTTCGACGTGGAAAAGTGCGAGGCGATCATGGCGCTCGATCCCGAAGAGGGGGAGGAGAGCGGCATCGTCAAGCAGGTGTACCTCAAGGGGTACGAGCAAAACGGCAAAGTCCTGCGGTTCGCGCAGGTGGTCGTAACAAAATAAAAATCAACACAGAGTGTAAGGAGAGAAAATAGTATGGCAAAGGTTATCGGTATCGATCTGGGAACGACAAATTCCTGCGTTGCAGTGATGGAGGGCGGCGAGCCCGTCGTCATCGCCAATGCAGAGGGCGCGCGCACGACGCCTTCCGTCGTCGCATTCCAAAAGGACGGCAGCCGCGTCGTCGGGCAGGTGGCAAAGCGTCAGGCAGTTGCCAACCCCGATAAGACGGTCATCTCCATCAAGCGCAAGATGGGGTCTGATTACAAGGTGAAGATCGACGAAAAGGCATATTCCCCGCAGGAGATCTCCGCAATGGTGCTCAGCAAGCTGAAGGCGGACGCAGAGGCGTACCTCGGCGGCAAGGTGACGGACGCTGTCATCACCTGCCCCGCATACTTCACGGACGCACAGCGCCAGGCGACCAAGGACGCGGGCAAGATCGCAGGGCTCAACGTGCTGCGTATCATCAACGAGCCCACGGCGGCAGCCCTTGCCTACGGGCTCGACAAGGAGAAGGAGAACTCCAAGGTCATGATCTACGACCTGGGCGGCGGCACCTTCGACGTCTCCATTCTTGAAATTTCCGACGGCGTGTTCGAAGTGCTCGCCACCAACGGCAACAATATGCTGGGCGGCGACGACTTCGACAAGCGCCTCATGGACTACATGGTAGAGGAGTTCAAAAAGAGCCACGGCGTCGACCTCTCCAAGGACAAGATGGCGATGCAGCGCCTTAAGGAGGCTGCGGAGAAGGCGAAGATCGAGCTCTCGGGCATGACCTCCACCTCCGTATCCCTGCCCTTCATCTCCATGACGGAGGCAGGCCCTGCGCACCTTGAGATGGAAGTCACCCGCCAGAAGTTCGAGGCGCTGATCGCGGACCTCGTGGAAAAGACGGCAGAGCCCATGCGCCTTGCCATGAAGGACGCGGGACTTTCGTACAGCGACATCGACAAGGTCATTCTCGTGGGCGGTTCCACCCGTGTGCCCGCAGTCGTTGCAAAGGTGAAGGAGATCACGGGCAAGGAGCCCTTCAAGGGCATCAACCCCGACGAGTGCGTTGCAGTGGGCGCAGCCATCCAGGGCGGCGTGCTCACGGGCGAAGTCAAGGACGTTCTGCTGCTTGACGTCATGCCCCTCTCCCTCGGCATCGAGACGCTGGGCGGCGTATTCACCCGCCTCATCGACAGAAATACCACCATCCCCGTCAAGAAGAGCCAGGTGTTCTCCACGGCGGCGGACAATCAGACGAGCGTCGAGATCCACATTTTGCAGGGCGAGCGCGAATTCTGCCGCGACAACAAGACGATGGGCAGATTCATGCTCACGGGCATCGCGCCCGCGCCCCGCGGCATTCCGCAGATCGAAGTCACCTTCGACGTGGACGCCAACGGCATCGTGCACGTTGAGGCAAAGGACCTCGGCACGGGCAAGTCCACGGACATCACCATCACCTCTTCCACCAACCTCTCCGAGGACGAGATCAACAAGGCGGTGAAGGAGGCGGAGCAGTACGCCGAAGAGGACAAGAAGCGCAAGGAGAAGGTGGAGGCGAAGAACAAGCTCGACGGGCTCATCTTCTCTGTGGAACAGACGATGAAGGACAGCGCCGACAAGCTCACGGAGGAGGACAAGGCGACCTTGCAGTCCGCCGTGGACGAGGCGAAGAAGGAGCTCGAGGCGGACGACGTGGAAAAGTACAACGCCGCGCAGGAGGAACTCTCCAAGAAGATCCAGCCCGTGATCGCCAAGCTGTACCAGCAGCAGGCGCAATCGGCGCAGGGCGGCGGGGCGGAAGGCGCGCCCTTCGGCGACGAGGAATTCCATCAGTAACGCCCCTCCCATTCGGTAAGAGGACGGCAGAGAAAAGCGCAAGCGGCATGAAAATTGCCTCCGCGCTTTTTTCGGCATAAGAAGGGGGCAAGCCCCGTTCACAGGATAAGAGTATGGCAGAGAAGAAGAATTATTACGAGATCCTCGGCGTGAGCAAGACGGCGAGCGAGGAGGAGATCAAGGCGGCGTACAAAAAGCTCGTCAAGCAGTACCACCCCGATCTCCACCCCGGCGACAAGCTCGCTGCGGAAAAGTTCAAGGAGATCAACGAGGCGAACGAAGTGCTCTCGGATAAGCAAAAGCGCGCGGCGTACGACTATGAGCAGGAGCACCCCGGCATGGGGGGCATGGGCGGCATGGGCGGCGGCTTTGGCGGATTCGGCGGCTTCGGCGACATCTTCGACAGCATCTTCCAGGGCTTTGGCGGCGGCGCAGCCGTGCAGCGCGACACGCGCGGAGACGACATTCAGATCAATATGACGCTCTCCTTTATGGACGCGGCAAAGGGGTGCACGCGCGATGTCACGTATATGCGCAACGAGCCCTGTTCCGCCTGCCGCGGCACGGGCGCAAAGGAGGGCAAGGCGTTTAACGTCTGCTCCAAGTGCGGCGGAAAGGGACAGGTGCGCTTCACGCAGGAGACGATGTTCGGCAGAACGGTGCGCGTGGGCGCCTGCCCCGACTGCGGCGGCAGCGGCAAGATCATCACGGAGAAGTGCCCCGACTGCAAGGGCAAGGGACACCTTCGCCGCGAGACCAAGATCACCGTGAACATCCCCGCGGGCGCAGATACCAATTCGTATATCAAAAAGCGCGGCTTCGGGCAGGCGGGCACGGATGGCGGCGAGTCGGGCGATCTCATCATCGTCTTTCGCGTCGAACCGCACAAGATCTTCCAGCGCAAGAACTTCGATCTGTACGTCGATCTGCCCGTGCCCTTTGCAACGGCGGCGCTGGGTGGGAGCATCAAGGTGCCCACCCTCGACGACACCTTCACCTATCAGATCCCGGAGGGAACGCAGTCGGGCACGACGTTCACCATTCGCGGCAAGGGCATCAAAACGCGAAACGGTAGCGGAAATTTGTACCTTCGCGTGTTCGTGGAGGTGCCCACCAAGCTGAATCGCGAGCAAAAGCGCAAGATGCAGGAGGCGGCACAGGGCGTCGATCTCAAGCAGTATGAGCGCGCAAATCGCTATGCAGACAGCGTGAACGCGCTCTACGGCGAGGACGCATACAAATAAAATAAGCGGGAACGGCAAAATACACAAAAACGGGACGGGGCAAACGCGCTTCGTCCCGTTTTGCGTGCAAAAATACGGCGCTGCAAGAGGGCGGGCGTGTTCTTGACAACTTGCGCAAAAAGCCGTATAATAGGGGCATGAAATTTATTGAACTCACCATTCATACCACGTCCGAGGCGAGCGAGCTGGTCGCCGACGCGCTCTGGCAATACTCCGAGGGCGGCGTTGCCGTGTCCGACGCAAAGGACGTCGTTGCCCTCATTCGCGGCGAGACGGGCGTCTATTGGGACTATCTCGACGACGACTTGCAAAACCTGCCCTCCGACGTGCTCGTAAAGGGCTTCTTCCCGCCCGAACAGGCGCAGGCGAGCGTGCGCGCCGTGCGCGAGGAGCTTGCCTGTATGCAGGAGCGGGGCGGGCTCAACTTCGGCACGCTGGAGATGACGCGCCGCGAGATCGACGGCGACGACTGGATCGACGTGTGGAAAAAGCACTTCCGCCCCCTACATATCGGGGCGCGCGTCGTCATCGTGCCCGCGTGGATCGACTACACGGCAGGGGCGGGCGAAGTCGTCGTCACGCTCGACTCCAACATGGCGTTCGGCACGGGGGAGCATGAGACGACTTCCATGTGCCTTGCCGCGCTGCAAGAGGTCATCGGGGCGGGGGATACCGTCATCGACGTGGGCTGCGGCAGCGGCATTTTGGGCATCGCCGCCGCCAAGCTGGGCGCAAGCCTTTGCTACCTCACGGACATCGATCTTGTCGCGGTGGAGAGCGCAAAGCACAATGCGGAAAAGAACGGCGTGCAAAACTGCGTCGTCGCCCATTCCGACCTGTTGGAGGACGCCTCCATCAAGGGGGACGTGGTGCTCGCCAACATCACGGCAGAGGTGCTCGTGCGCCTCGCACCCTCCATGCCCCGCAACCTGAAGGAGGGGGGCACGCTCATTTTGAGCGGCATCATCGAGGACAGGCTTCCCCTCGTCAAACAGGCGTTCGAGGGGGAGGGGCTCACCTTCGTCAGACAGATGCACGAGGGCGAGTGGTACGCGCTCGTGTACAGGAGATAACATGGCTGCGCCCAAGCGTTTTTTTGTTGAAAATATCACGGCGGAGATGGCGCTTCCCGAGGAGGAGGCGCGCCACGCCAAAAATGCCCTGCGCATTGCAGAGGGGGAGGAAGTCACCCTCTTCGACGGCAGCGGAAGGGAGTATTCCGCCGTCGTCACCCGCGTGGACAAGCGCGGGGTGAGCGTGCACGTGGTGCGCGAGGAAGTCTCCGACCGCGAACCCAAGCGGGAGGTGTTCCTGCTCGTGGGGGCGCTCAAGGGGGACAAGACGGAGCTCGTCGTGCAAAAGGCGACGGAGCTGGGCGTCATGCGCATCGGGGTGTTCGCGTCCCGCTACTGCGCCGCGTATATGAACGAAAACAAGCTCGACCGCCTCGTGCGCGTCGCGCGCGAAGCAGCCAAGCAGTGCCTGCGCGCCACCGTGCCGCAGGTGGAGTACTTCGACGATCTCGAAAGCGCGCTGCGGGCGGGGCAGGGGTATGCGAGCAAGCTCTTCGCCTGCGAATTTCTTCCCCCCGTGGGGGAGAAGTGGAGCGCGGGGGAGAGCGTGTGCTGCGTCGTGGGCAGCGAGGGGGGCTTTTCCGAGGAGGAATACGCCCTTGCCGAGGGGCTGGGCTATCACGGCATCTCGCTGGGCAGGCGCATCCTGCGCGCAGAGACGGCGGCGATCGCGCTCACTTCCCTCGTCATGTACGAATTGGGGGAACTGCGATGAAGGCGTGCGTGTTCACCCTCGGCTGCAAGATGAACGAGGTGGAGAGCGAGTCGCTCATGCGCGGGCTGGAAGCGCTGGGGTATGAGACGACGGAGCAGCTCTCCCGCGCCGATCTCTATCTCATCAACACCTGCGCGGTGACGGCGGAGGCGGAGCGCAAGAGCCGCCAGGCGGTCACCCGCGTGAGGAAGTTCAACAAGGACGCGCCCGTCGTCGTGTTCGGCTGCGCGGCGCAAAACGATCCGCAGTCCTTCCTCGCGCGCGACGGGGTGCTCTTCGTCGCGGGGGCGCAGGGCAAGGAGCGCGTGCTGCAACTGCTCGCTGAAAACGCGCGCGGGGCGCATTGCGAAGAGAGCGCCGCCTTTTCCGAACTTCCCGCCCCCAAACAGACGAAAACGCGCGCCTTTTTGCGCATACAGGACGGGTGCAACCGCTTCTGTTCCTACTGCCTCATTCCCTATCTGCGCGGCAGAACGCGCTCGCGCAGCGCACAGAGCGTGCTCGAAGAGGCGATGCAAAGCGGGGCGAAGGAGATCGTCTTGACGGGCATCGACATCACCTCCTACCGCGACGGCGACATCGACCTTGCGGGGCTTTTGACCATGCTCAAGGGGGTGCCCGCGCGCATTCGCCTTGGCTCGCTCGAACCCATGATCGTCACCCCCGCCTTTTTCCAGGCG
>CALVTZ010000017.1 GCA_944363255.1 uncultured Clostridia bacterium | reverse complement strand
TCCACGGCAGCCATCGTCGAGTACGGCCTCGTCAAGACCGCCGTCTGCGGCTTCCTCATCGAGAAGGAGCTCACCGTGATGGCAGACTCCCTTGAGCACCCCGTTCGCCCCTTCGTTGCCATCCTGGGCGGCGCAAAGGTCGCAGACAAGCTCAACGTCATCTCCAACCTGCTTGAAAAGTGCGACACCCTCATCATCGGCGGCGGCATGGCTTACACCTTCCTCAAGGCGCAGGGCGGCTCCGTCGGTACCTCCCTTGTGGACGATGAGAAGATCGACTACTGCAAGGACATGATGAAGAAGGCGAAGGACATGGGCAAGGAACTGCTTCTGCCCATCGACACCGTCATCACCAAGGACTTCCCCGATCCCATCGACGCTGCGATCGAGACGAGCGTTGTGGCGTCGAACGCCATTCCCGCAGACATGATGGGACTTGATATCGGCCCCAAGACGAGAGAGCTGTTCGCAGCCAAGGTCAAGAGTGCAAAGACGGTCATCTGGAACGGCCCCATGGGCGTGTTCGAGAACCCCACCCTCGCGGCGGGCACCATCGCGGTCGCGCAGGCGCTTGCAGACGCAGAGGGCGCAACCACCATCGTGGGCGGCGGCGACAGCGCGGCAGCTTGCACGCAGCTTGGCTTTGCAGACAAGATCACCCATATCTCCACGGGCGGCGGCGCTTCGCTCGAACTCTTTGAAGGAAAGGTGCTCCCCGGCATCGCTTGCCTCAACGAGAAGAACTGAAATCAGACGGGGCGAGCACACCACTCGCCCCTTAATTTTGAATAAGGAGAGACGACATGACGAACAGAACCCCCATCATTGCAGGAAACTGGAAGATGAACAACACCGCCAAGGAGGGCGTTGCCCTCATCGAGGCGATCAAACCCCTTGTCAAGGGCGCACATTGCGAAGTGGTGGTGTGCGTTCCCGCCATCGACATTCCCGCCGCAGCCGAGGCGCTCGCGGGCAGCAACATTGCGCTGGGCGCGCAGAACGTGCACTTCGCCGAAAAAGGCGCGTACACGGGCGAGATCTCCGCGGCGATGCTCAAGGAGTACGGCGTGAAATACGTGATCATCGGGCACAGCGAACGCCGCCAGTACTTTGGCGAGACGGACGAGACGGTGAACAAGCGCACGCTGGCTGCGCTCGAGGCGGGGCTCACCCCCATCGTGTGCATCGGCGAGACGCTCAAGGAGCGCGAGGGCGGCAAGACGGAGAAGGTGCTCGACAAGCAGATCAAGGAAGGACTCAAGGGCATTGAGGACATCTCCAAGATCGTCATTGCCTACGAACCCGTTTGGGCGATCGGCACGGGCAAGACGGCTACGAGCGAGCAGGCGAACGAGACCATCGGCTACATTCGCAAGAAATGCGCCGAGGTTTTCTGCCCCAAGTGCGCGGAGAAGGTGCGCATCCAATACGGCGGCTCCATGAACGCAGGCAACTGCAAGCAGCTCATGGCGATGCCTGAGATCGACGGCGGGCTCATCGGCGGCGCCTCCCTCAAGGCGAACGACTTTGCGACCATCGTCAACTACGATTCCGGCAGTATGCAGAACATGAAACTGCCCAAAGAACTGCTTTGACCAACCAACGAAACCGCCCGTGCAGCGCGCTACACGGGCGGTTTTTTATTGCTATTGCGCGTACCGGGAAAAAAACAAAAAAAAATAAAAAAATCCCCCCTTCCCGCTTGCGAAAAGCGCGGCGGTGGGGTATAATGATTGAGGAATAAATTATACGAGGTATTTCATGAAAAAACCTTACGCGATCATCATCATGGACGGCTACGGGCTTGCACCTGCGGGCGCGGGCAACGCCATCTCCATGGACGGCAGCAAAAACGTGAATGCTTTCCGCAAGGAATACCCCTCCGCCACGCTGGGCGCGAGCGGGCGCTCGGTGGGACTTCCCGACGGGCAGATGGGCAACTCCGAAGTGGGACACCTGAACATGGGCGCAGGGCGCATCGTGTACCAGGACCTCACCAAGATCACCAAATCCATTGAGGACGGCGAATTCTTCCAAAACCCCGCCCTGCTCAAGGCGATGCACAGCGCGCGCGACAACGGCAAGAAGCTGCACCTTTGGGGACTGCTCTCCGACGGCGGCGTGCACAGCCACATCACCCACGTGTTCGCCCTGCTTGAAATGGCAAAGCGCGAAGGCGTGAAGGAGACCTATGTGCACGGCTTCATGGACGGGCGCGACGTCTCCCCCACCTCCGGCGTGCACTTCGTGGAGGAGCTGCAGGCGGAGATGAACAAGCTCGGCTACGGAAAGATCGCCTCCCTCTGCGGCAGATACTACGCCATGGACCGCGACAACAACTGGGATCGCGAGGAGAAGGCGTATGATATGCTCACCATCGGCACGGGCGCGCAGGAGGAAGATCCCGTTGCGGCGCTCAAGAAGTCGTATGAGGCGGGCGTGACGGACGAGTTCATCCTGCCCACCAACATTACCGAAAACGGCAAGCCCGTTGCGCTTGTGGAAGAGGGCGACTCCATCATCTTCTTCAACTTCCGTCCCGACCGTGCGCGCCAGATCACGCGCGCCTTCTCGCAGAAGGAATTTGTCGTGCCCAAGGGCACGGCGTTTGCGCGCAAGACGGGCTTCCTCGCCCCCACCTACGTTTGCTTCACCGTGTACGACGCGGCATTCGAGGGCGTGGAGATCGCCTTCCCCAAGCAGAGTATGCACAACACGCTGGGCGAATACCTTGCAAAGCTGGGCAAGAAGCAGCTGCGCATCGCCGAGACGGAGAAGTACGCGCACGTCACCTTCTTCTTCAACGGCGGCGTGGAAGCGCCCAACGAGAACGAGGTGCGCGTGCTCATCAACTCCCCCAAGGTGGCCACCTACGACCTCAAGCCCGAGATGAGCGCTTACGAAGTGACGGAGCGCGCCATTGAGGAGCTCAAGACGGGCGAGTACGACGCGATGATCCTCAACTTTGCAAACTGCGACATGGTCGGTCACACGGGCGTCATCCCCGCCGCGGTGCAGGCAGTCCACGCGGTGGACGAGTGCGTGAAGAAGGTCGTCGATACCATTCTTGCAATGGGCGGCGGCGTGCTGCTCACCGCAGACCACGGCAACGCGGATAAGCTGTTGGAGGAGGACGGCTCCCCCTTCACGGCGCACACCACCAACCCCGTGCCCGTGGTGCTCATCTCCAACGAGCTCAAGGGCGTGACGCTGCGCGAGGACGGCATTCTTGCAGACCTCGCCCCCACCCTGCTCACCATGATGGGCGTGCCCGTGCCCGAAGAGATGACGGGCAAGAGCCTGATCAAGGCGTAAAGAAAAACTGTGCGGCTTCCCTTTGGAAGCCGCTTTTTTTGTACGAAAACAGGACGGGCGCCTTGCCCGTCCTGTTTGATTTTCTCTATGCTTACAAATTTTGCATTCCGCGCTTGCCCTTGGTGAGTTTTTTCACCGAAGTGCGGTGCTCCTCGCCCGAGTAGAAGCGCATGATATTCTTGCGGTGCGCGAACCAGGTGAGGAAGTTGACGAGAAGGAGCAGCACGAAGAGCGCGATCACATACCCGCTCATGAGACTTCCCTCGTAGCGCACGAAAAATTCCGCCGCCTGCCAGATGCTGAAGCCCGTCACGCCCAACAGGGACGCCATCGAGCCCACTTCCGTGAGAATGATGAAGCCGAGCACGAAGAGGTAGCCGCCCAGCACGATGAGAATGTACCACGGGTTTTCGCAGGCGAGTGCGAAGAGGAACATTCCGAAGGTGGAGGCGATGCCCTTTCCGCCCTTGAACTTCATGGTGACGGGGTAGACGTGCCCGAGCACGACGAAGGTGCCGCACAGGTAGCGCGTGAGGTCGGAGACGAGCACGCTCGTGCCTGAGAACACGTAGTCGCGGAAGATGAAATAGCTGATGAGCGCGGGCACGCCGCCCTTGCACACGTCGACGATAAAGTTGAGCAGCCCCACCTTCAAGCCGAACTCACGGCTGATATTCATGGTGCCGGGGTTGCCACTGCCGATCTTGTGAATGTCCTTATGGCGCACCTTGGCGATGACGACTGCCGTATTGAAGCAGCCGACAAAGTAGCTCACCACTGCCATGAGCACGAACCAATACCATCCGCCCGCAAAGGAAAACTCTTTCACGTCAGTCCTCCTTCTTGTTGCGCACCATGATCTTGACAGGCGTGCCCGAGAAGTCGTACGCGCCGCGAATGACGTTTTCGAGATAGCGCGCGTAGGAGAAGTGCAGCAGCTTTTCGTCGTTCACCACGAGGGCGAAGCGCGGCGGCCGCACGGAGACTTGCGAGGCATAGTACAGCTTGAGCCTGCGCCCCAGATAGGAGGGCGGTTCGCTCACGCGGAAGGCGTCGGACAGCAGATCGTTGAGCGCGCCCGTGGGAATGCGGAAGGAGGCGTGTTCGTACACCTCGCGCGCGAGGGTGAGCAGCTTTTCCGTGCGCTGCCCCGTCTTTGCCGAGATGTAGACGGACTTGAAGTAGTCCATGAATTTGAGGTCCTCTTTCAGCTTCTCCTCAAATTTGAGCACGGTGTGCGTGTCCTTTTCGATGAGATCCCACTTGTTCATGACGATGAGCGAGGGCTTGCCCTCCTCGTGCACGAACCCGATGATCTTCACGTCCTGCTCGGTGAGCCCTTCCACCGCGTCCACCACGAGCAGCACCACGTCTGCACGGCGCACCGCGTCGAAGGCGCGCAGCACGGAGTAGTACTCCACGTCGTCCTCGACGGAGCGCTTTCTGCGAATGCCCGCCGTGTCGATGAGGGTGTACGCCTTGCCCTCCCGCTCGAAGCGGGTATCGATGGCGTCGCGCGTGGTGCCCGCAACGGGGGTGACGATGGAGCGCTCCTCTCCAAGCAGGCGGTTGACGAGCGAGCTCTTGCCCGCGTTGGGCTTGCCCACCACGGCGATCTTGAGCGAGTCGTCCTCCTCGCCGCTCCCCTGCTCGAAGGATTCCACCGCCTTATCCAAGAGATCGCCGATGCCGCGGGAATGTTCGGAGGAGATGGCGAAGGGTTCGCCCAGCCCGAGAGAGTAAAATTCAAACACCTTCTCGGGGGAGTAGTCGTCGATCTTGTTGACGGCGAGCAGCACGGGTTTCTTGCTGCGGCGCAGCATATCCGCCACGTCGTGGTCGGAGGCGGTGATGCCCTCCCTGCCGTCCACAAAGAAGAGGATGACGTCCGCCGTTTGAATGGCGAGCTCCGCCTGAGCTACAATGTGGCGGAACATTACGTCCTCGCTCTTGAGCTCGATGCCCCCCGTGTCCACGAGGGTGAAGGGCTTGCCCCGCCACTCTGCGTCTGCATAGATGCGGTCGCGCGTGACGCCGGGGCGATTTTCAGTTATTGCGATCTTGCGCCCTGCAACGCGGTTGAAGAAGGTGCTCTTGCCCACGTTGGGACGCCCAACTATTGCGATCAAAGGCTTCATAATCAAGTTTTATTATAGTCGATTCCCCCACGTTTGTAAAGAAAAAAGGGCGCTTGCGCGCCCAATTTTTTCCGATCAAAGCCCAAATGCAAGCCCGAGCACCGCGCCCGCGATATACACGACGAGGGCGACGAAGTACACGATGCGCCATGCCTTGCGCTTGCCGCGCACGAACTCCCACGCAGGGAACGCGATCGCAACGAGCAGCGCAAGACTTGCGATGAAGTTGAGGATCGTACCTACGAGAGGAGCGTACTTGGTGAGAATACCGCCGACGAGGAAGAAGAGCGCCGCGACAACGAGCGCAACGAACGCGCAAAGGCGCACGAGGTCGTGCCGAGCAGCCGTCTCCGTTCTCTGTCTTCTTTTTTGTGCCATACTAAAAACCTCCTTTCTCTGCAAAGAGAGCGATTTATAACCTTTCACCCTGCTTGAGCAGATAGACGGCGTCCTCGCCATCCGTCTCCTTCAAGCGGACGACTACCTGTTCCGTGCGGGAGGTGGGCACGTTCTTGCCCACGGCGTCCGCGCGGAAGGGAAGTTCGCGATGTCCCCTGTCCACCAGGCAATACAGGCGCACGGTCTTGGCGCGCCCCATGGAGGAGAGCGCAGCGAGCGCGGCGCGCACCGTCCTGCCCGTGTACATGACGTCGTCTACGACGACGACGTTCTTGCCCGTGATGTCAAAGTCCACTTCGCTGCCCTTGAACACCGCGTCGCAGCTGCCCGAGAGCAGGTCGTCGCGGTAGAGCGCGATGTCGAGAATGCCCATGGGCACCTGCACCTTTTCGATGGTGGCAAGCTCCCGCTGGATGCGCCGCGCCAAAACGACGCCGCGCGTGCGGATGCCGATGAGCACGAAGTCCGTGCCCTTGTTGCGTTCCACCGCCTCCATCGCAAGCCTGCGTACGGCGCGGTTGACGTCCTCTTCTTCCATCAATTTCATCATAGTTCTTTCCTCACAATGTCTAAGATTCTTTGGAAGTGTTCGGGAAGGGGCGCTTCAAAGCGCATCCTCTCCCCCGTGCGCGGATGGGTGAGCTCCAGACGGAAGGCGTGCAGAAGCTGCCCTTCGAGCGCAAAGCGCTGGTTTTTATAGCCGTACAGCTTGTCCCCCACTACGGGATGCCCCATGTGGCGGGCGTGCACGCGGATCTGATGCGTTCTGCCCGTTTTCAAACGGAAGCGAACGAGCGAATTTTGCTTGAATCGCTCCTCCGTGAAGAACAGCGTCTCCGCATAACGGCCCTCTCCAAACGGCAAAACTGCCATTTTAAGACGATTTTTACTGTCGCGACCGATGTCCGTCGCGATGCGCCCCTCGTCCTCCTTGACTACCCCTTCGAGCAGGGCGTAGTATTCGCGGCAGCAGGTCTTGTCCTGGATCTGCGCGGAGAGGGAGAGGTGCGCCCTGTCGTTTTTTGCAACGACGAGCAAGCCCGTGGTGTCCTTGTCGATGCGATGCACGATGCCGGGGCGGATCTTGCCGTTGATGCCGCTGAGCGCATCCAGCCGATACAGCAGCGCGTTGACGAGCGTCCCCGCATAGTTGCCCGCACCCGCGTGCACCGTCATGCCCTGCGGCTTGTTGATGACGGCGAAGTCCTCGTCCTCATACACGATATCGAGCGGGATGTCCTCCGGCGCAGCCTCGATGGGCACGGGATCGGGCAGCGTGAAGGTGACTTCGTCCCCCTGCTTTACCGCCTGCCCCGCCTTGACCGCCTTCCCGTTGACGAGCACGTTTCCCTCGTCACACAGCTTTTTTACGGCGGAGCGGGTGACGCCCGCCCGCGCGCTGACGACGACGTCTGCCCTGCCCTCTTCCTGCGCCACGAACCGTTCGCGCGTCATGGCTCCGATCCGTGCTTTTTCGCCTTCTCCCCGTCCTCGCGCTTTGCCTCCTCGCGCCACTTTTTGGTGAGCGGGAATACGGCGTGCGGGCCGATGAAGAGAATGATAAAGACGAGGGCGATCGCCCCGAGGACGATGCAGAAGTCGGCAATGTTGCACACGCCGAGGTGGATGGGTTCGAGATCGATGAAGTCGCGCACGTAGTGCCCGAGCACATAAGAGAGGCTGAGCCTGTCGATGAAGTTGCCCACGCCGCCCGCATCGATGACGGCAAGGCACATCTTCGCGGAGGGGTTGTGCATGAAGAGGGTGAAGTAGAGCACCGCGATGCCCACGATGAGCACGCCCGTGACGGCGGTGATCACCTTCATGAGCGTGGGATTGCCGTCCGCAATGGAGAAGGCGATGCCGTAGTTGCGCTCAAAGTTGAGGGAGACGATGCCTAAGAAGTAGTTGGTCTTGATGTCCGACGCCTCCGCCCACGCCTTGGTGATGAGGTCGATGGCGAGCAGCACGGCAAAGACGAGCAGTCCGCCCACGATAATGAGCGCGCGTTGGTATTTGTTTTTGGTTGCAGGGGTTTTGGTCACGTTACTCCTCCATGAGTCCAAGATCTTTACAAAGTTTGCCCAAATCCAAGGGTTCCTTGGGGGCGAGCACCGCGTCCATGTCGAACGCAGGCTCCTCCTGCTGACCGAGGCGGGCGGAGAGCGCTTCGCGGAATGCCTCGAAGTCCTTCACGTCCTCCTCGTCGGGATATTTTTGCAGCAGCCTGTCGCAGAGCAGGCGGCACTTTTCGGCGAGCAGGGCAAGTTCCTTGCGCTCCTGTTCCGCCTCGAGCGCGCTCTCCTTGCGGATGCGCTCCCCCTCCTGCTCGGCGCGGAGCATGGCGGAGGACACGTTGCCGCGCTCCCCTTCCAGCTCGATAAGCCGGGCGCGCAGGGTGCGGTTCTCCTCCTTGAGCTCGGAGACTGCCTCCTTTTGGGCGCGCACCACGCCGTCGTATTCCTCTTTTAAGCGGGCGACGAGCGCGCGCACGCTCTTTTCCGAATACAGCTTGAACATTACCCCTCCTTGCCCAGCTTCTCCACCATCTCGCGTTTGAGCGCGTGGAGCGCGGGCGAAAGATCCACTTTATAGATATGCGGCATATCCTGCCGTGTATACTCCTCCCAGAAGCGGGCGTACTCCGCGCGGAAGCGGGCGTTGATCTGCGCAATGGGCTCCGTTCCCCCCACGCGCTTGCCGCCGCGCACGAGGAAGTCGCGCAGCTTTCTTGCGCGGAAGTTCGTCACCGTCATGCGCTTCCACGTATCCACGGGGTGGAAGATGGTGAGCGGCGCGTTCTCGTCGATGACTTCGCCCTGCCGCACCACATAGTCTGCAATGGCGTGATCGCTCGCGCGATCGTACAGGCGGTAGACCTCCTTGAAGGAGGGATTGGTGATCTTCTCCGTCGTGTCCGAGAGTTTGATCTTGGGCACTTCCCGCTCCCCCTCGTACACCGCGGCGAGCTTATACACCCCGCCCAGCGCGGGAAGATCTGCGCTTGTGATGAGCTTGGTGCCCACCCCCCAGCTGTCGATCTTCGCCCCCTGCGCCTTGAGCGAGCGAATGGAGTACTCGTCGAGATCGCCCGACGCGCAGATGATCGCCTTTTCAAATCCCGCCTCGTCCAGCATGGCGCGCGCCTTCTTGGAAAGATAGGCAAGGTCGCCCGAATCGAGGCGAATGCCCACGGGCTCGATGCCCTCCGCGCGCAGTTCGCGGAACACCCGAATGGCGTTGGGAACGCCGCTCTTCAAGGTGTCGTAGGTGTCGACGAGCAGCATACAGCTGTGGGGAAAGCTCTTTGCATAGGCGCGGAACGCCTCCAGCTCGCTTGGATAGTTCATCACCCAGCTGTGCGCCATCGTGCCCGAGACGGGCACGGAGAACAGCTTGCCTGCGAGCACGTTGGAGGTGGAGACGCAGCCGCCGATCATGGCAGCGCGCGCCCCGTACAGCCCCGCGTCCGCCCCCTGCGCCCGCCGCAGTCCGAACTCCATCACACCCCCGCCCGCCGCGGCGCAGATCTTCGCCGCCTTGGACGCAATGAGCGTCTGATGGTTGATGGTGTTGAGCAGCGCCGTCTCCACGAGCTGCGCCTCGATCATGGGCGCCTTCACCGTGAGGATGGGCTCGTAGGGGAAGACGATCTCCCCCTCTCTTACGGAGAGCACGTCCCCCGTAAAGCGCAGTTCGCGCAGGTATTCGAGATAGCTCTCGGAAAAGATATTCAGCGAGGCGAGGTAGTCGATGTCCTCCCCCGTGAAGTGCAGGTTTTCAAGATACTCCGCCGCCTGCTCCATGCCCGCGGCAACGGAGTAGGTGATGAGTTTGTTGGGGCGGAAGAAGAGGTCAAAGACGGCGATCGTGTCCTGCTTGCCGCAGTCGAAGTACCCCTGTCCCATGGTGAGTTGATAAAGATCGGTGAGGAGGGTGAGATTTCTCATTCCTGCTTATCTTCCCCCTCGTCGTCCCCCTCGGATGGCTCCTCTTTGAGTTCGTGCAGGGGCTGCGTGCCCGCCTCCAACCTGGGCTGATCGGGCGGAAGTTCCACCGTGTTCAGCTCCTCCTTGCCCTTTTTCGCGGGCTTGGGCGGATACAGATAGCCGAACATATTGATCTTGGAATAGTAGGGCTTGTCGTCCTTATAGGGGGTGAGATAGGTGGAGATGCCGCAGGGATCGCCGCGTCTGCTGCCCGTGAACGAGCCCTCTTTGATCATGTTGACGATGAGCAGCACGAGAATGGCGCAGATGCCCAGCCCGAAGAGCAATACGGAGAAGATGAGCGACCACGGCACACCGCCCGCCTGCAGGATATACTGCGGATCGCGCAGCGGTTCCATGACCATGCGCACCGCGCCGTACCACACAAAGTAGGCGAAGGTGGCAACGCCGTTGGGCTTTCTTTTGCGCTTCCACATGAAGGTGAAGAGCAGCGCCCAGCCAAGCAGGTTGAGGAGCATTTCGTAGAAGAAGAAGGCGTAGTGCCAGGTCGCATTGGGCGCGGAGAAGCCCTCGATGCCCGAGCAGCCCGGCGCGATGGGCACGGCGAAGGGGAAGAACTGCAAGTTGGGGTTGGTGACGACGCCGCCGTACACCTCGCCGTTGAAGAAGTTCCCCCATCTGCCCAGCGCCTGCGCGATGAGAATGTTTACGACCACGCAGTCTGCCGCGCGGAAGAAGTTGACCTTTTTGATGAGGCAGACGAGGAAGCCTGCTCCCACGCCGCCGATGACGCCGCCGATGATGGACAGCCCGCCGTCCGTGATCTTGTACCAATCTTCAATGGGCATTCCGTCCGTGATGCAATAGAAGAGACGGGCGCAGATGATGGCGCTGGGAATGCACACGACAAAGAGCAAAAATACGAAGTCGGAGGACATATTGCGCCGCTTCATGAGCAGCGCGGAGAGCGCCGCGGCAAGGATCATTCCCGTTACGATGCAAAGAGCATAGTAGTGAATGGGAATGGTGAACAGGTAGATCCCCTTGTTGAAGGATCCGAACATGGGATTTTTCGCAAGCAACAGAGATTGCATGGCGCACCTCATTCGATCGAATTATACCTTGATTATACCACGGCGGCATAAGAAAAGTCAACCCCATGGGGTTGACTCACACAATATTTTTATCAAGGGCGCGTTCAGCGCAAATTCAGCCGCAGCGGGCGAATGGCGTTGAGCGCGGGCACCAGGCAAAAGAGCAGCGCATAATTGACGAGACTGTTGTAAATTTGTCCCAAAATGAAGAAACGTATTAAAAGATATGCACCAAACGACCACTCCCCGCCAAAGTGCGTTGCGATCGCTTCCGCCACATTTTTGGGCATATACAGCTCCAGACCGATGTAGTACATTCCCAGCGAATTGATGCCCGCGGAGCACACGAGCAGCGTCATGGCGCAGATGAAGGCGAGTTTTAAGTACAAGCCCCCCTTCACGTGCAGCGGGATCTTGATGGCAAGTCCTGCGATGAGCGCCATCGACGCGCAGGAGAGCGCCACCCACCAATAGTAGGGATAGCCCATGCTGTTGACAACGTACCCCAGCCCGTCGCCCAAAAACACCGCCGCGCAGCCAAAGAGCGGTCCGATGAGGATCCCCGCCAGAACGGAGGTGAGGATGGTGAAGGAGAACTGCGTCGTGCCAAACTTGATCTCGAACATATTCGACGCGATACAGAACGCCGCAACGACGCCGATGTAGGCGATCTTCTTCGCCGCCGACTTCTCGGCGAGCACGTCGGAAAAGAGCACCCGCTTCCATGCGGGCTGAACTGCAGAATGGGACATGAAAAAAACCTCCTTAGTGTGAGGAGGTCCGCAGTGGCAAAATGCGCGAGTGCGCACGTTGAGCGGACGCGCCGCGGCACCGCAGGAAACTTCCTTTCGTTTGCGAACAACGTCCCGTTTCGCAACACTTAACGCGCCTTGGCTACTCTACCCTTTTATTATAGCACAGCGATGCGCGGAACGCAAGCAAATTTACATACTTTGCACAATTTGCGCAAACACTTTTGGTATGGTCCTCGTCATCATTCGCACCGCCATATTATTCGTCGTACTGCTCGTCATCATGCGCCTCATGGGGAAGCGCCAGATCGGAGAGATGCAGCCCTTCGAGCTCGTCATCACCCTGCTCATCGCGGAGCTCGTGTGCATTCCCATGTCCGACTCCTCCATCCCCCTCCTGTACGGCGTGCTCTCCGTCGTCACCCTCTTCGTGCTGCACGAGTGCGCCACGCTACTCGATCTCAAAGTCAAGCCGCTCAAGGGATTTCTCTCGGGGAAGCCCAGCGTCGTCATCAACAAGAACGGCATCGACGACTATCAGTTAAAGAAGAACAGGCTGGACGTATCAGACCTCATCGAGTCGCTGCGCGCGGCGGGGTACTTCTCCCTCGACTGCATCGACTACGCGCTGTATGAGGCGAACGGCACCTTCTCCGCCCTGCCCAAGAGCGGGTATGAGCAAATGCAGTGCTCCCTCCCCCTCGTCATCATCGACAACGGCAAGTTCGATGGGAAGAACCTCGCGCTCACGGGGCTGACGCAGGAGTACTTTGAAGGGCTGTTACGATCGCGCGGAGTGAAGCGCGTAAAGCGGGTGCTCGTGCTCACGGCGGACGGCACGGGCAAGCTGTATTTGCAGGAAAAGGGCGAGAAGTTTTCCACCTTTTGCGTGCAGTACCCGGGAGGCGCAACGTGGTAAAGTCGCTGGTGAGCATCGCCGTTGCGCTAATGTTGCTTCTGGGCGCGGGGCTGTTTGAGTGGTTTTATCTGAAGGGGCAGTTCGACGCGTTCGGGCAGGAGGTGACGGCGCTCTTACACAAGACGGAGGAGGCGCGCGCAAGCGAGACGGACGCCAAGGCGGTGCAGATGAAGTGGGAGACGCGCAAAAAGAAGCTGCACGTTTGGATCCCCCACAACGACATCGCCCGCATCGACGACTACCTTGCAGAGGCGGTGCGCCTCATCGCCGAGCGGGAATTTCCGCTCGCCTGCGCGAAGCTGGAGATCGTGCTGCACCTTACGACCTGTCTGCCCGGGACATACAGCCCGGAGGTGGAGAATATACTGTGAGAGTTCACGCGAATCTTTTTGCAGAGCAAAAATCTTCGCCGTGAAGGGAGACAAACACCGCCGCGCACGGCTATGCCTGACGCGGCTCGTTTTTCCTCTGTGCGCGTTGCGCACATTCACCTTTTCCCCCAAAAGCGCAGGTATGCGCAAATTGAGTGCGCGGGCGCAAAAGCGTGGTTTTGCTTGCGCAGTTATTTAGAGCGAAAAGCGCAATATTATTTTTCCTGCGCACCGATTTAGAAAAAGGCGTAAGCCTGTTTTGGCGCAATAGTCGTGGGAAAAGAAAAAAGGACGCGGGGCGTCCTTTTTTGCATACGTATGGATATTTTGGTTACACGTTGAAGCGGAAGAGTACGACGTCGCCGTCCTTCATCACATACTCCTTGCCCTCAGAGCGCACCTTGCCTTTCTCGCGCGCGCCCGCAAGTCCGCCGCATTCGAGCAGCGTCTGCCACTCCACCACTTCGGCGCGGATAAAGCCCTTTTCAAAGTCGGTGTGGATCTTTCCCGCCGCCTGCGGCGCCTTGGTGCCCTTGGTGATCGTCCATGCGCGCGTCTCCTTCTCACCCGCGGTGAGGTAGGAGATGAGCCCGAGCAGCGAATAGCTCGCCTTGATCAGCTTGTCCAGCCCGCTCTCCTTGAGTCCGAACTCCTCCAAAAAGAGCGCTCTGTCCTCTTCCTCCATCTGTGAGAGTTCTTCCTCCGTCTTGGCGCAGATGACGATGACGCCCGCGCCGTGCTTTTGCGCATACGCCTTCACCTGCTGCACGAGGGGAAGCTCCTCCTCGCCCGCGCCCATGTCCCGCTCTGCAATGTTGGCGCAGTAGATAACGGGCTTTGCGGAGAGCAGGAACACGCCCGCAAGCAGCTCCTTCTCCTCCTCCGTCATGGGCATGGAGTGGGCGGGCTGCTCGCTCTCGAGGTGGGCAAGCAGCTTTTCCAGGAAGGCGTACTCCGCCGCCGCTGCCTTGTCGCTGCCGCCGCGCGCCGCGTTCTTGATGCGGTCCATGCGCTTGCCTGTCGCCTCGATGTCCGCAAGGATCAGCTCCAGATTGATGGTCTCGATGTCGCGCACGGGATCGACGGAGTTCTCCACGTGGGTGACGTTCTCGTCCTCAAAGCAGCGCACCACGTGCACGATGGCGTCCACTTCGCGGATGTGGGAGAGGAACTTGTTCCCCAAGCCCTCGCCGCGGCTCGCGCCCTTTACAAGCCCTGCAATGTCCACAAATTCGATGACGGCGGGCGTGACTTTCTTGCTCGAATACAGGGCGGCGAGCTTGGTGAGCCGCTCGTCGGGCACGGCGACGATGCCTACGTTTGGTTCAATGGTGCAGAAGGGGTAGTTCGCCGCCTCTGCGCCCGCGTGTGTGATGGCGTTAAACAGCGTGGATTTGCCTACGTTGGGCAGTCCTACGACTCCGAGTTTCATGTCACTTTCTTCCTTTGGGCTGGATTTACTTTGTTTTACCGTTCCTCATTATATAATATTTCCCGCGAATTGACAAGCCTTTCGCTTGCCGAACGCGCAAAAAGGTGTTAAAATTACGGGTGACAAAACGAGGAAAGAAAGAGCTATGGATTACAAAAAGTATATTGCACAAAGACTGTCCGTTGCGGGCGTTTCCGCAGAAGAGGTGGAGGGCGCGCTCGCCGTTCCGCCCGATCCCGCCATGGGCGACTTCGCGCTGCCCTGCTTCAAGTTCGCAAAGGTCATGAGAAAGAGCCCCGTTGCCATCGCGGAGGAGCTCAAGGCAGCCTATCCCACCGATGGGGTGGTGAAGGAAGTCTCCGCCGTCAACGGCTATCTCAACTTCACCATCGACCGCAAGGGGCTTGCCTCAGACGTCATCTCCCGCATTCAGTGCGAGGGGGCGGGCTACGGAAGTTCTGACCTCGGCGCGGGCAAGACGGTGTGCATCGACTATTCCTCCGTGAATATCGCAAAGCCCTTCCACATCGGGCACCTCTCCACCACGGTGCTGGGCGCGGCGCTCTACCGCATCTTTGGCTTTTTGGGCTACAAGGCGGTGGGCATCAACCACCTCGGCGACTACGGCACGCAGTTTGGCAAGCTCATCTCCGCCTACAAGCGCTGGGGCAACTTCGACGAAGTGCAAAAGGGGGGCATCCACGCCATCAACGCGCTGTACGTGCGCTTCAACGAGGAGGCGGACGAGAGCATGGAAGCGGAGGCGCGCGAGTACTTCCGCCTCATCGAGAGCGGCGACAAGGAGGCGAACGAACTCTTCGACTGGTTCAAGGCGCTCACGCTCGACTATGTAAAGACCATCTATGCAAAGCTCAAGGTCACCTTCGACAGCTACGCGGGCGAGCGCTTCTACACGGATAAGATGGCGCCCGTCGTGGAGGAGCTCAGAGAGAAGGGACTTTTGAAGGAGAGCGAGGGGGCGCAGATCGTCGACCTCGAGGCATACGGTATGCCGCCCTGCCTCATCCTGCGCTCGGACGGCGCGTCGCTGTACGCAACGCGCGACCTCGCCGCCGCCATCTACCGCAAGAACACGTACGACTTCGACAAGTGCCTGTACGTCGTCGCCTATCAGCAGAACCTGCACTTCAAGCAGGTGTTCAAGGTGCTCGAACTCATGGGCAAGGAGTGGGCGAAGGATCTCGTGCACGTCGCCTACGGCATGGTCTCCCTGGAGGACGGCGCCATGTCCACGCGCAAGGGCAAGGTGGTGTGGCTGGAGGACGTCATCTCCCAATGCGTCGACAAGGCGCAGGCCATTCTCGCGGAAAAGAACCCCGAACTTGCGGGTAGCCGCGAAGTTGCCGAGATGGTGGGCGTGGGCGCAGTCATCTTCGGCGCGCTGTACAACAGCAAGATCAAGGACATCACCTTCTCCTACGACAAGGCGCTCAACTTCGACGGCGAGACGAGCGTGTACGTGCAGTACACCTGCGCGCGCGCCGCGTCCGTGCTCGTCAAGGCGGGGGAAGAGGCGTGCTTTGCGGGCATCCCTGCGGGCGGGCTCACCCGCGCGGAAGAGGAGCTCGTGCGCATTCTGGGCGACTTCCCCGATAC
>CALVTZ010000016.1 GCA_944363255.1 uncultured Clostridia bacterium | reverse complement strand
ACGCCCGCTATTCACCGCGGCAATGATTTTCTGCGCTTGCGCGGCATCCGCCGTGGGCATGGTGAGCGTGAGAGTGACGGTGTAAGTGCGCAGCGTACCCTTTGCCTCGACAACGACGATCGCGCCCGTGACATCCTCTGCGGGAATGACGACGGTGCCGTTGGTGCGAACGGCGTACTCTGCCTCCGTCCCGCCAATGGTGACGGAGATGCTCTTGGGCGGATCGTAGCCCTCTTCCGCCGTGAGCGTGAACACATACTGCGCGCCGTGCGTTGCCTTGTCTGCGCCCGTGAGGGTGACGAACTGCACGCCCTCGCCCGTCTTGGTCACGGCGTACTCGTTGCCCGTTGCGCTGATATAGACGATGATCTCGCCCGTTACCGTCAAGCCTGTAATGGAGACGGTATTCGTGCTCGCGCTAAACGTGAAGTTCTTCTCGTCCAGCTCGCTGCCCGCCATCCACACGCGGAGGGTGGTGGAATCGATGGTGTAGCCGTCCTGTGCTGCGACCTGGAGACTGAATGCAGTGCCATACGCCACGCGCGCCTGCGGGCCGACGTTCTTCATGTTGTCGCCCGCCAGCGTGACTGCGTAGAGACTTGCCGTAGCGTTCGCCGTGATGGTGAACGCGTCCGTGATATACTCCTGATCAATGGTCACGCTGCCGTTTACGATGTTGACGGGGAAGGGCGTGCCGTTCGTGCCCACCTTAACGGATGCCTGTGCGGGAAGCGCATACCCCGTTTTGGGCGTGAGCGTGATGGTGTATGCCTGCCCGTACGTTGCCTTGTGCGCCTCTGTCGTCGACAGATTTTCGCCCGCGATGGTGACGCCGTACTGCTCTGCCGTGCCCTCTGCGGTGATGGTGATGTCGTCTACGATATATCTGCCGGGAATGGTGACCTTGCCCTCTTCCACGTCCAGCGTGAACTCAGAGCTGCCGATCTTCACGCGTACCTGCGTGGGCGGTTCGTAACCCACCGCTTTCTCTACGGTGACAACGTAGTCCACACCCACCGTTGCGGTCAAACCGCTTGCAGGGGGCGTGAGCGTAGCGTTCGTGGCGCTGAGCGTAACGTTGTTCGACTTCGCCTCCCAATGCGCATACAGGGTGATGCGGAGCGGATCGACTTCAACGTTTACGCCAAGCGCCGCCGTGAGCACGCTATCTGCGCTGACTTCTTTGCCGCCCTCCGCCTGCGTCCACCAGCCTTGGAAGGTATAGCCGAGGCGGTCGGGCGCTGTGGGAAGCGTGCCCAGCTTGGCATCGTATGTGCCCTGGCGCGAAGTCGTGGTGCCGTCCTGACGGTCGAACACGACGATGACGGGGCGCGCCGTCCAGCGCGCGTACAGCGTGACGGTGCCCGTTGTGCCCGCCTGAATGATGGAGATCTTGGTGCCGTTCGTTTCCTGGTCGAACCAACCCTGGAAGATATAGCCGACCTTCTGCGATTCGGCAAGGATGATGGTCTGCTCCACGGTGTACTCTGTGGGCGTGGGCGTCGAGCCGCCGTCCGTGTTATAGGCGATCGTATATTCGATCGCATCCCACCTCGCCGTGAGCGTAATGTCGCCCGTGATGGCGGTGTTTGTGAAGTCGAACTCCGTAGTCGCTTCGCCAAGGAACCAGCCGAGGAAGGTGTAGCCCGTGCGGGAATTCTCGTCGATTCCTGGATCGCTTGCAAACGAGCCGTGCGCAATGGTTTGGTCTTTGACCGCGCTCCCGCCCGCCTCATCGAAGGAGACGGTGTATTCGTTGAGCGCCCAATGCGCGTACAGCGTATGTGCAGCCGCGGTCGCAACGAGGGTGTCGCTGTAAATGCGCTCGCCGCCCGTTTTCTGCGTCCACCAGCCGAGGAAGGTGTAGTTCGTCCGCGTGGGATCTTCGATGTCATACGGCTGACCAAACGTCTTGAGGGAGGAAGTCGGCTCGGCTGCGTCCTCGTAGTTGAGATCGAGCGTGACGGAGTACTGTTCCGCCGTGCCGTGGATCTCAATTTTGATCTTGCCCGTGACCTTTGTTCCGACGATGGTGAGCTTATTGCCTTCGAGCTCGTGCTCTTCGCGCGTGCCGTTTCCGATGGTGACATAGGCGGTTTCGGGCACTCTGTACCCCGTCGCGTGCGCAAAGGTGATGGTGTAAGATTCGCCATGCGTTGCCGCGCCGGTGATGACGCCCGTGGGCGTGATGAAGCTGCTTACGATCTCAACGTCGTAGCGCTGAGGCGTCCATTGCGCGACAAGCGTGACGTCGCTTGCGGGCATGGTGAAACTGAAGGTGAGCGTGGGGCTGCTTACCGCAACGCCGAGATACGTCCAGCCCGCGAAGGTGTAGCCCGTGCGGGTGGGATCTGCGGGCTTCGTAACGGCAGCAGTATATGCGTAGCTGAATTCGCTATCGCCCGTGAGCGTGCCTTCGTTTGCATCCAGCGTGAGCGTGTAATTGAGGGGTGCTGCCGCCGCCACGATGGTGATTTCATCCGTGACCTTTTCCTTGAAGATGGTGAGAAGTCCGTTGCTGTAGGTGTAGTCGTCATTCACCGTGAGCGTCGTTTCCCCTACCGTGATGGAAGTGATCGTGGGCTGCGTATAGCCGACTTCCGAGCGCAGCGTGATCACGTACTGCTGCCCGTACGCCGCACTGGGCGTGGGCGAAGGCGAGGAAGACACGTGCGCGCCCTGCAAGTCAACTGTGAGTGCATTGGGCGTTGCCGTTGCCTCAATGACGATGCTGCCCGTGAATGCCGCGCTGTCGATGACGAGCTTTCCGCTCTGCGCGTCGTAGGAGTAGGTGTTCGTGCCCGCGGTGAGCGTCGTGCCGCCGACGGTGACGGTGACGGAGGTGGGAAGGGTGTGCCCCGTTGCCGCCTTGAGCGTGAGGGTGTAGTCCTGCCCGTAGGTCGCGTCCGTCAAATCGCCTTCATGCGTGACGTTGATGCCGTTGAAGGAGACGGAGTACGTCTTGATGGTGGCAACTGCCGTGATGGTGAAGTTGCCCGTGACATTCTCTGCAAGCACCATGACGATGCCGCCCTCGAGCACGGGAATGGGCGTGGAAGTGCCGCCCGTCGTGAGGGCGAAGGTGACGGTGGCGGGAAGATCGTACCCCGTTGCCGCCTTGAGCGTGAGGGTGTACGCCTTGCCGTGCGTCGCCGTTTGCGTGAGCGTGCCGTTATCCCCGCTGCTTGTCGTGACATTGCTGCCCGCCAGGGTGACGGTATACTCATTCGCCGTCCAATGCGCGTACAGCGTGAGCGTGGGGATCACGCCCTCCACCCCAACGCCGTTTTGCGCGGTGAGCGTGGTTGTTGTCTCCCACGCATCCTTGCCCGTGGCGGTGAACCAGCCATCGAAGTGGTAACCCGTGTACTCGGGCGCTTTGACGGCGTTGTCATTGAGAATATCGCCGATCGCTTCGCCGTACGTGCCCGTGAAACTGGAGAGCGCGCTGCCGTTCTGCGGGTTGAAGATGATGTTTACCGTCTTTGCCTGCCAGGTCGCCTTGAGGGTGAGCGAGCCTTCGCCCGAGGCAGCCCACGTGACCATATCCTGCGTGAGCTTGGTGGTGCGCGTTACCGCGTCGCCCGCTGCCGTCTCCCACGTGCCGAAGGTGTAGCCCTTGTATTCGGGATCGGCGGGAAGGTTTTCAAACGTGCCCTCGAAGGGAACCTGAATGGAGCTTGCGCCCGTGAGCGTACCGCCGTTCGCGTCGAAGGAAACGGTGATCATGAGCGGCTCGTACTTTGCAACGAGGACGTTGTTGGAGAGCTCTTCGAATTTGATCGTGTAGGCATTGTCCCCCGTATCAGAGGTTGCGAACGCAACGCCCGTCTCTGTGACGGAGTAATGCGTATAGACGGCGGTGCCGATGCCGTTCAACGTCCAGCCGACAAACTGATAGCCCGTTTTCTTGCCAAGCTGGGCGAGCGGCTGATTGCTTGCCACGGTGCTGATGGTCACGCTGAGCGCGGCGATGCCCGCAGGCGTGCCCGTTACCTCGTGGTAGGCAATGGAGTACGGCTGTTCGGAATACTTCGCCTCAAGGGTGAGCGTAACGGTGTTCCCGTCCGTTTTGCCGCCAATGGACGCAAGGTTGGGAACGAGCTTTTCGTCAAACTCTTTGCCGTTGAAATTAGGATCGTCGCTTACAATGATCCAGCCGACGAACTGATAGTACTTCTGCGCCGTTTCCGCAGCGGTGGGATAGGGAATTTCCGTATCGATGACGAGCTTGCCTGTAAGTTTATCGCCCGCAAGCCCTTCGCCGTAGTTGGTGAAATGGAACTTGTAGTCCACGGCGATCCAATTCGCGTAGAACGTGGTGTCCGCGGCGGGCATGGTGGTCGCCTCTTGGTTGAACTGCGAGTCGAGATACCACCCTTCGAAGGAGTAACCTGCGCGGGCTGCCGGCTCATCGGTGATCGGCGTGCCGTAAGGAATGCTGCGGGACGGAATGGGCGCGCTGTCCGTGACGAATGTCGCCTGATAGGACAACACAAACCACTTCGCATACAGATTTAATACGCTGCCGTCGATGGCGGTATTCTTAAGATCGAACGCACTGCCCGCACCCTCTTTGTTCGTGAACCATCCTTCGAAGTGATGTCCCTCGCGAACGGGATCGGACATATTCGTGATCTTCTGCCCCTCCTGCACAGACGCCGTCATGTGCAGATCGGAAGTGCCGTCGTTGCGGTGGAAGTTGACGTTGATGATGCTCGCCGTCGTCTTGCTCACCGTCGTGCTTGCGGTGAGCGCGCCGTCGGGCATACGGTCGAGCACGATATTCGTGCTCCCCTCCTGCCATACGCCCACCTGATAGGTGTCTGTCCCCACCGTGAAGGTGAGGAAGTTGAACGCGGAAATGGAGGTGTTGTACGCAACGACGTTCTCCCCCGAGGCGGTTGCCGTGACAACTTGCCCGCTTACGCTCCACGTAAAGGTGACGGGAATATCTGTAAGCTTTGCCTGGATCGCCGTGCTCGCCGCATTTGCATCCAACCCTTCGGGCAGGTTGAAGTTGAGCGTGAGCGCGTGAGATCTGATCGTCCACTTTGCATACAGCGTGAGGTTTTTGGCGGGCATATTATTCGGCTTTGCCGCATTCCAGACGTTGTTATCCATGAACCAGCCGCCAAAGTCGTAGCCCGTGCGCGTGGGATCTGTGGGGAACTTCGAACCCGAGAGCGCTTCGCCATAGAGGAAGGTCTTATCCGCGATTGCGTCTGCGCCGTTGGTGACGAATACGACGGTGAACTCACGCGCCCGCCAATTTGCCGTGATGGGATTGTCTTTTGTATACGTCTTGTCGTCGAGTACACCAAGCACGGGCGAATTGCCGTGCGTCCAGCTCGTGAAGGAGTACCCTTCGCGGTTGACTGCAACGCCCGAGGGAAGGCTGGGCGTAACGCCGTGATCTACGCTCATCTTGGCGAAGGGCGCGGTGCCCGTGGTCGCCACGGTCGCCTTATCCGCCTGATAGAAGGTCACGCCTGCGACCGCAGAAACGGTGAACGCGCCGTCGTTTGCGGAGAACCACACTTCGTAGCTGTTGATCATCCACGTTGCAAGCGCCATGACCTCGCCCACGTAGCGCTTCGCTTCAAGCAGGGCGAGGAAGTCCGCTTCGAAGTTATCGCCCGAGTTGACGGTACCAAGCTGCTGCGCGCCGCCGAAGATCGTCCAAAGCTGCAGCGAGTGCCCCGTATAGGTGGGCGGCGTATCCAAAAGGATGGAACCGTTGTAGGTGTAGGTGGTTTCATACGTTCTGCTGCCGTTTGCAAACTGACCTGTGCGCGCGTCAAACGTGATGGTGTAATTCGTCTTGACGAGCTCTGCATACAGGCTGATGGTGTCCTTCTGCTGATCACTCTCAGCCCAAGCGATCATCTCGCTCGTGAGCGCGTCCTCTGCGAATACGGGCACGGCAGCCCCGCCGCCTGCGGGCACATAGTACCACTGCACGATGCCGTAGCCGAGGTAATCTGCACCCTCGCCAGCCGCCGCCTCCAGCTCTTCGAGCGTGGGAAGGCTGCCCAGCGCCTGATCGTAGGTGTAGGTATATCCCGTGACGGAGACGGGCGTGATCGCGCCTTCCTCCCCTACCTTGACGGAGAATGCGGGCGTGATGATCTTTGCCGTGTAGTCGGCATAGACGATGATGGTGTCCTGAACGGGCGTACTATCGGTAAAGATCTGATTTTCGCCGTACGTCCACTGATTGTTGAAGATGTAGCCGACGACATTCGTGACATCCGAACTCGTAAGGAGCGCGTCGTACGTGGTTGCCGCTTCGCCGCCCATCTCTTTGATCGTCTTGCCCTTTTGCACGCTGATGGTGTCGAGAATGGTGCCCGCGCGCCCTGCGAAGATGACGGTAACGTTGCTCATGCTATACTGGGCGTTGATGGTAAGCGCTTGGGTGACGTTGAGGTAGCCGTCTGCATCCCAACCGCTGAAGTTAAGTTCGCCGCGGTCGAGGTACTGCACGATGGAGGTGAGCAGCATGGACGCATCCGTGCCGTGATCCACCTCGATCGTCAGCGTGTCGTTGTCTTCAATGGTGAATTGCAGCGTTTGGAGCGGCTCATACCCGCTTTCGAGAATGGTGACGTTCTGCTCTGCCGTGCCGCCCACTTCGATGGTGAGCTTGTAGCGGTTGATGGTGTAGCCCGCGAACAGCGTGATGGCGAACTGCGGCGCCGTTTCACCGGGATCGACGTGTCCCGAGGAGGTGATCATCTCATCCTGCGCGGGATCGGGGCTGGACATCAGATACCAGCCTGCGAAGGTGCGCCCGTCAGTGCGGACGGGCTGGAAGGCATACGTCTCGCCCGTTTCAGTCGTCTTGAACAGCTTGTTTTCGAAGGTGTCGTAGTAATTTGCCTCGTAGGAGAGCGTTCTGTTGGCGTGCGCCGTGAGCCCGTACTGTTCGGGATTTTCGATCGTGCCCGAACCGGGGTTGAGGTACACCGTTACCGTTCTGATCTTCCACTGCGCCTGCAACACGAAGTTACCTACGGAGCCCTGGTAGATGGTGACAACGTTGTTGCCTACCGTGTAGCGCGAGGCGTTGAAGGAGTCGCCTGCAAGGTTCAGCCCGCTTTCATCGGTGATGCTGATGAGCTTCCAGCCCTGGAATTCATAGCCGTGCTTCTTGGGCGCGACAAGTTCCATGCTGTCGCTTGCCACCGTGTAGGCATCCAGCCCGATCTCGGAGGGCGGCACGTCGAAGGCGGGGAACTTCCCGTCTACAAAGCCGCCGCCCAGATCGTATGTAATGGAGTAGGAAGTGGGCGTCCACTTGGCTCTGAGCGTGAGCTGCCCCGTGGTGAGGGCGGAGAGCTTGACCTGCTCCACCTGCCCGCTGTTTTCGTTGTAGAGCGAAATGCACAAGTCGCCGTCGCTGTCAACGCCCATTTCAAAGCTGAACACGTCGATGTACTTGTTCTGCCGCTCGCTGAAATACTCCCAGCCGCTGAAGGTGTATCCCCTTCTCTGCACGGAGCTAAATTCATCCCCGCCCGCGAATGTCGCGCGGTCTGCCATTTCCACGTCGAAGGACTGCACGAAGTCGCCCGTGATGGCGCCGCCCAAGCCGTAGACGTTCTCATAGACGATGGTGTACTCCACAGGAGCCCATCTTGCATAGACGGTGGTGTCCTGCCCGGGGATGGCGCCGAAATTAAATTGGGTGGTGAAGCCGGGATCGATATACCAATCCACAAAGCGATAGCCCACGCGCTGAGGATCGTTGGGGCGCTCGAGGCTGTCTGACTGCGTGCCTTGAGGATAGTTCACGTTGTCGTGCGGGAATACAAATTCATACAAATAGCCGTCCCCGCCCTCGACCGCGGTGTATACCTTTTTCAGCCCTGCGAAGGTGTTTGCCGTCGTGCCGTTAAAGACAAAGTCGCCATCGTTGAGCATGAAGGTGAGCTTGAAGCGCTTGGCGCTTGTGATGGGCGTATCCCCTTCCTGTTCGTCGCGGTACTTGATGACGGAGAGTTCTTTGCTGTCCTCTACGATCGTAAGCGTCTCCCCTGCGATGGTCGTGGGTGAGGTGAAGCGCTCGATCTGAGGATAGTAATAATACGCTTCGCCTTCGTACAGCTTGAACGCCCAACCCATGCGGTTGAACGTGGCGGAGAAGCCGAGCGGGGGTTCCGTTTCGCTGGAGACGCGCATCTGCGTGCTCGTGAGGGCGCGCGCAGCCGACTCGTTCTCTGCAAGACCGCGCTGAGGGTTGTAGCGCGAATCGCCGATCGCCTGCACGGTCGCATCGCTGAAGCCCGTGTAGGTGACGTTGGTGTTGTAGGAGACGGTCGCCTGCAATGCGGCGCTGATGCCGCGCCCGACGACTGCGCCCATGTAGGAGAGCCACAGCGAGGGCGCGTTGGGATCGGTGAGCGATTCCACTTCGTAGCCGCCCACGGCGCGCACACCTCTGCTTGCGTCCCAGTGCGAACCGAACGCCGTGACATTGCCCGCGTTGAAGGAGTTGTTTACGTTTGCATAGGAGAGGTAGCCGCAGATACCGCCGACGCCCGCCCACGAGGAGACGTTTCCCGTGTTGTACACGTCGGAGATCGCCATACGCCCCGTATCGATGAGTGCGTCGTGCGAAGTGAAGCCGACCACGCCGCCAACGCCGCGCGCGCCGAAGTAAAGCCCGCTGTCCTGCGTATTGCCCACGCGGGGCACCTGTTCGAGCGGAACATATTCATACCGCGTCGTGCCCGTGCCCTGCCCTTCCTGATCGATGCGCGCCACGTAATCTGCAATGACTTCGCCCGCGTTGAAGCTGTGCCGCACGCTGCTTACGCCAACAAGTCTGCCCACGATACCGCCCGTATACGCCGTGATGAACTGCTGCGTATAGTCGTTCGCCATCTTGCTGAAGGAGAACTGACCGGACGTCGCGGTGATCTTTGCCGTGTTGAAGCCGCCCTCGACGACGGCGGATTCTGCCGTGCTCGTGTTGAAGGAGCGCAGTCCGCCCACGATACCGCCCACGTTGAAGCGCGCGGTGACGGCGCCGTAGTTGTAACCGTTGGTGAGGTTGAGCGAAATGCCCGCGCCCACGATACCGCCGTAGCGGATACCGGGAACGTCCTCTACGATGTCCGTCTCCGACCACTCCGTTTCAATGGCGAGCCTGCGCGTGAGGTCGTTTTCCGCCGTGCGCGGCGCAAAGGTCACCGTGCCCTCGTTGTACACGTCCAAAACGTCCGACGAGGAATAGTTGTTGGAGCGTTCGAAGAAGTCGCCGATGATACCGCCGACGTCCTGCCCGCTGGAGGTGACGTCTGCCATATTATATATGGAAGAGATGGTGCCGCCGAAGGCATAGCCGACGAGACTGCCCACGTGCGCATAGCCGTGTACGCTGCCTTCGAGCTTGAGGTCGGTGATGGTGGCGTGGTCGATATAGCCGAAGAGACCTACGCCGGAGAGCGACTCGTCGCCGTTTGTGGCTGTGCCGCCGCCGGGAAGGGAGACGGTTGCCCCATCCCCCACCTTCTCCTTGTTGATGGCGAGGTAGATGGTCTTGTTGTCGCCGAAGAAGTTCCCCTTGAAGGCGGTGCCCTGCGCAACGCCATTGCCCTCGATCACGGCAAGGGGCGCCGTCTCGTACATACCATATACCGCGTGCGCGATATTGTAGTGCTGGTTGACTTCGGGCGCATACTCGCCGTCCGTTGCGATCCTGCCGATGACGCCCGTGAAGGGAGTTGCGGCAGTGCCGATGTTCTGCGTGAGGACAAACCTGCTTCCGCTGTAATCATCGGACGTGTACTGCGCAGCGCCCGCATTCGAAAGGCTGTTGAAGTAGCCATCGGGAACATGATAGTTCTTATCCGAGCCCTCGTGCGCACCCATGACGGTCGCTTCGAGGCGGTACAGATCTTGCAGCGTGGTGATTTGGAAGGGCGCACTCGAGGTACCCACGCCGCCCGAGAAGAGCGGCGTCCAAACTGCCTTGAGCGTGATATCGAATTGGCTTCTGTCCTCGCCGCTGCCGTGCGCCGTGGCGTGCTGCGTGGGGCGGAAGTTGGGATCGCCGAAGAAGTCCTCGCCCACAGCAAAGGTCTTTTCCCCCACCTGCCAGCCGCTGAATACGTACCCCTTGAACACATAGCCCGTTTGGGGCAGAGGGTTACTCGTGTGGTCGATGGCGAACTCGCTCACGCTCATGTTGCCCTGAATGAGCGTATCGTTTGCGGATGCCACGCTTGCAATGTTCTTGTCGTAGGTGACGAAGAAGGTGTTCGCACTCCATACGGCGTACATATTGAGCACGACTTCCGAATCGCGATGCGAGAGCTGGTCGTCGTAGGCGATGGTGGGAATACTTGTATCGCTCTCGCACTTCCAATTTACAAGGCTGTAGCCCGCGCGCGTTGCAAAGTCGCTGAGGACGGTGAGGTTCTGCAGCGATTCGCCGTAGTGCAGAATGATCTCAATGCCCTTGTCGCCGCGCAGCAAGAAATTTTTGCGCAGCTGATAGGTGCTGTCGAGAATTTTAATGTAGTCGTCTGCAAACACGACGTTATTGACAGGGTTTGCAGAGCTTCCGTTATAATGATAATAGAAACGGAATTTCGTGGGCTTGTCGAGCACGATCTGCGTGGGATAGTTGAGATCTGCGCCCTCGCCCGTGGGGGTTGCTACGGTGAGGTAGATATCCTCCCCCGTGAACTGCGTGCTGACGAGGAACTTTTGCGCAAGATCGACGGTTGGATTGTCGGCAAGCCAATCCTTGCTGACGCGCACGAAGGAGAAACCGCTCGATCTGCCCTGCGGGTCGAAGTTGAGATAGACGGGGCTATCGCTTGAGAAGCCCTTCTCAAGGTAGATAGCACCGCCCGCAAAGACCTCGTCCTCCAGGTAGACAGTACCGCTCATGTACATCGTACCGCTCATTTGAATGGAGGTCTTGCCGCGCTCGGACGCGTTGTCGAAGATGCGCCCGCCCTTGAGGTTGAGCGTTGCCGACTCTGCTACGTAGACGGCACCGTACTCACCACTCGTCTTGGTGATCTCGCCGCCCAAGATCTCCGCCGTTGCGCCGCCGGAGATGTACAGCGCGCCCGCCTGACCGTTGGCATTGTTGTTGTTGCGCAGGCGCACGTTTTCGCCCTGCACGTACTTGCCGCCCGTCATCAAGCTGATGAGCGAGATACCGCTGGAGACGGAGTAGTTCCCATCGAGCACCAGCCACTTATCGTTTGTCGTATCGCCCTGCAGCGTGAGCGTCTTGCCGCTTTGCACGAAGAAGAGGGAGGGCAGCGTAAGTGTGCCGTAGTTAAAGCCCTCCGCCACGAAGATGGAGATGTCGTCCATGGTGGCACCGTTTGCCCCCGTGGACGCACTGTCTGCTGTCACCTTATCCCACGCCACGCTGATGGTGAGATTTTCTTTGATTTCGATGGGCTCGGTGAGCGTGATATTTTGCGTGAGAACGATCTCGTCGGTCTCCGTGCCGTTTTGTGCAGCCGCAGTTACCGCATCTTCCAAATACTTATAGCTCGCAACGTACTGCCCGTCCGTGTACAGGTGCACGCTCGAGGACACTTCTGCATTCGCAATGGGCGCGATCTTCAATGCCGTATCGCTTACAACAAAGCGCCTTTCCGTGCTGTCGAAGAGGAACTTGTTGAGATTGGCGGAGGTCATCGCCGCATCATCGAAGCTGATGATCTTGGCATATTGCCACTTGTTCATGTCGCCCTGAAGCGTGATCAACCCCGCCACGCCGCTGCAGGTGAGCTCGCCTGTTACCTGAATGGGCGCTTTGAGCCCGCCCCAAATTTCTTCATCGGTCTCTTTGCCCATCCCAAAAAAGCCTTCGCTTGCCTCTCTGATTTGGTTAAAATCGAAGGAGACGTTGTTGGAGGAGTCGATCTGCGCGTCGCCGCTCAGCTGCAACAGCGGAGCACCCGTAACAAACGAATCACTTTTGTTGGTGAAGTAGACGCCGTCGCCGTTCACACTCGTGTGCGTGCCAACCGTGCCGTCCGCCGTGACGGAGTTATAGGCGAGGTTGTTGGTGATCTTGCCGCCCGTCATGGCGAGGTAATTGTTGTATTCCGTATCCATGGAGTACACGGCAAGCCCGCCGCCGTACTTGGCGTAGTTATCCGTGACGAGCGCGTCGCCCGAGAACTGCGCATAGGAGTACCGCTTGAATTTTTCCCGCGAGCCCGATGCATTCGAACCAAGCTCCGAGCCGACGCAGATGCCGCCGCCGTAGCCGCCCGTCGCCGTGCCATCGACGGTGTTGCCTGTGCCGCGCGCGAAGGCATAGTTGCCGCGGATGACGCCGCCGCTGATCTCGACTGCGCCGCGCGCAGATTCCGTTTCCGAGGTCATGCCCACGCCGCCGCCGAAGGAGGCGCCGTTTCTGACGATCTCCGGTGTGCCGTGCTCGCTCTTCGACATGATGAGCTTGGACTGCCACAGCAGCACGCCGCCGCCGTAGCCGCCCGTCCAGTTGTCCGAAATGGAGCCGCCCGTGAAATAAAAGACGGGCTGATTGCTTTCGCTCTTGTGTTCGCCTGCGCGCATGATAACGCCGCCGCCGTCCGCCGCAACGTGCTGTGCGCCGCAGTTGAAGGAGATCTCGCCCGCGCTCATGGAGAGCGCGCCGTCCGTGACGGCAATGCCCGCGCCGTCTGCCGAGCGCTCCGCTACATTATAGTCGGAATTGACGGAGTTGCGCGTCACCTTGCCGCCTGCAATTTTGATGGTTGAATTGATTACGCCAAGAATGCCCGCGCCCGCGCCGCTATTGCCGCACTTCGTAACGGCGTTGCGCGAAATTTCGCCGCCGTACAGATTGAGCGTCGCGTTGCTGTTTACCTTGATGGCGCCGCCTACGTCTGTTCCCGCGCGCGTTTCATGATTTACAATTTTAACGCCGCTGTACAGATTCAGATCGCCGACTACCGTTATGTGCGCCACGGTGTGCCAAACACCCGCATTGTAGTATGCCGTGCGCTGTGCGTTGGTCGCCCCGTCGAGGAAGTAGACGGTATCTGCGCCGTTCGTCCCCTTCGTCCACGCCGCGCCGCCGTCGAAGATGAGCTCGTTCGCGCCCTGCGTCGCCGTCTTGCCGTTGTATGTATTGGAATCTTCAATAACTTCGCCGCCCAAATTTGCCGTTTTCCCCGAAGCAACTTGGAATACAGCACCCGAATTCCCGCTGACAAACGTTGTTCTGCCAAAGGAATACCACTTGGCTGCCTGCAACGTCGTCACGCCCGTGAGCGTGTGCGACTGACGGCCGGGCGTGGGATTGTCCTGCATGGGGACATAGAAGATGCGCCGCCCATTTGCATTGTTCCCGGTTGTGAGCGCGCTTGGCGCGATGAAGGCGGACGAGATAATGCTGCCCGTAGAACCGCTTTGCACCGCGGGATCGGCATGACCGCCGTCCTGCTTGATGATCGTGCCGTTGTTGAACAGTTTTACGCCGCCATCAAGATTGAAGGACGCATTCGTTGCCGCATCGCTCCACTTGAGCACGAGCGCGGCACCCGGAGAAATGGTACAATGACCGGGGACGAGCACCGTATCTTTCTCGTCTTTCGGAACGGTGATGACGCCGCCCGAGTAGGCGTCGTTGTTGAGCGAACCGTTGATGACAATGCCGCGGCTTTCAAGCGCTTCCCCTTCCTGCTCGACATTTGCCGTTATAAGGGTGCCCGCATTCATGAAGATATCGTTGATGACGAGCGTGCCGTTTACCGTGATGCTCGCGCCTTCGCTTAAAATAACGGGCATATCCAGCACGAGCTCCGCCTGGGCAGCGATCTCGATCTTGCCCGTGATATTCAGCCACGACTCCTTGGACGTGAAGGGATTGTCGGAGTCCTCCTTCCCGTACAGGCGGATGCGCTTGCCCGTTGAGATGGTAAGCGGCTCTCCCGTAAGCTCCACGTCATAGCCGTCCGTTGCCCCGATGAGCCCAAGGGAGGTCTGCGTTTCGAAGTCGTCCGCGGCAGACACAAGCGCATTTTTGAGTTCGGTATATACGTTGTCTGCCACGACCTCGATGACGTTCCCCTGCTTGGTGCGCTGCACAAACAGCGAGGCGACCGCCGCGCCCAGCACGAGCGCGAATGCGACCACCACAACGAGAATGGATCTTAATCTTGTCTTTACTTTCATCTTCTTTTCTCCCTGATCTTAAAGAAGCTGCTGCGCCCACTTCCGCGCAGCTCTCTTGTGTGTTGCGCCTCACGACGGCGTTCCCGATGCGTGAGACTGCTTCCCCCGATTCTTTTTGCCGAGTAGTACCTGTTGTATTTCCTTCGCCCCCCGCTTGGGGAATGGGCGTTATTCCGTCTTGGGAGGCCGCTCTTTGAGCTGAATGGCGCGCCCGCCCGTGAGCAGCAGCATCTTGATCGCCGCCGTGTTGAAGGCGTCTGCCGTGACGACGATGCTGCGTTCGAGCACGCCCTTGCCCACGAGACGGAACCCAACCGCCTCGGGCGCGACCAGCCCCTTGCGCTTGAGCGCGTTGAGGTTGACGTTTGTGCCGTCGGCAAAGCGCTCTGAAATGGTTGCCGTTGTCACCGCGACGAGCTTGGTGGGATCTGCAAGCGTATCGACGAGCTTGTATTCGAGCATCTCCTTTGCCTCCGCGTCGGTGAGCACCGCCGTGTCGTGCGCGTGGATGCGCTCTGCAATGAGCTGCGTCTTGCCCGCCTTGGTGAGCTTGTTTCCGCCGCGGGCGAGCACGCACTCCTCGTAAGCGGGCGGCGCGTACTTGGGCTTGGGCTGCAGCCCCAACAGCTCGGCAACGCGCGTTGCAAGTTGCAATGCGTACTTCCTGCTGCGCAGGCTGCGCACGTTGAGCTCGAGCGGCGTTTGCTTCGCCCAATTCTTATCCGACGTGCGGTGATGGTAGATCTTCTCGTCGAAGGCGGCGGGATCGAGGCGGAAGTATGTACGCAAGCTCTCCCCGCGCACCACCACGCGAACGAGTTCCACCTTGCCAAAGCGGAAGAGCGCCTCCCGCTTGGTGTAGCGCACGCGCACCCTGCGGTAGCCCATGAGCACGCCGCAAAGCTGGGTGAACGTCGTCTTGTTGAGTTGGCTGCCCGCCTTCAGCCGCGTGAGGAAACTTCTGGGATGGGGCAGGCTCTCCGCCTCGGCGGGGAGCAGGATCTGCGGCTTCTCCTCCGCCATGAAGGGAATGGGCTTGTTCCACTTGGCATAGACGCGCACGTCCTCGCGGGGCATGGTGGAGATGACCGCCATGCGGGTGCACGCCTTGTCAAAGAACCATCCGCCGAAGATGTAGCCTTCGCGCTTGGTCTTGGGCATGATGACGAGCTCGCTCCTGCGCTTGTGGATCGCCTTGACGGGCTCTCCGCCGTTCGTCTCGAAGGAGATCGTGTAGTAGCCGAATAAATTCATAAACGTACTCATATTTCTTCCCTACCTTCCTTTGCGGAAATATCCTTGCGCCTCGCGCGCGTAGCGCTCGGCGAAAAATGCGAAACAATTATAACCCCCCCCCCCATGGTTGGTCAACAAAATTCCGTCGAAAAACCCTTGTTTGTGAAAGAAGTGGGAATTGCCCGAAGGCAGCTTCGACGGCGACAAACGATCTTGCCGTCCTGCATTCGGGCAGGGCGAGTTCAAGCAATGGAGAGGTCGAAAGTGGTATTCAGTTTGCTTTGCATGGCAGCTGCGCTGCGGCGAAAAACTATTTGCAAAAGTTGGCGCATAAGTTGGTGCCGCCCGCGCCGCCTACGCACGCGCGCGTATTTCCCGCGCGATTCCGCCGCCCCACCCCCGTGCACGGAGTGGTGTTCGGCGGGCAAAAAGCGTAGAATGCCCCCATGCTTGTATCTATATTTTAACGCAAATCGCAACATTGTTCAAGTTATTTTTACAAAAAAAATTAGCGATTTTTCCCCTCCAAAATGTAAAGATTGCGTAAAGATTTTCCTGATGTGTCAAAGTTTGACAGCCCACCCGCCTCACACGCCCAACACACGCCCTTTTCACATAAACTGGGGGAATGTATCGTAAGTTGTCTTAACAACGCGGATTTTGCCGAAAAACCCCACCCCATCCCCCCTCTTTTCGGGCGAAGACGGTCAAAGAAAAAAGAGCGCGTCCGCACTCTTTTGTTCAGTATATTATATTCAAATTTTTTACGCTTTGCAACTGTTCGGCACAAATAATTTAATATGGCGGGGCAGCGGCTGCACGTCGATACTGCCCGCAAGCCCCTCTTCGCCATCGAAATCCCACACCACGTCCTCCTCCACTTCCACGCGCACGCGGCTGCCGCGCAAAAAGGTTATTCGCCGCTTGGGAATGCGGTAGGAAAAGAGGAAGAG
>CALVTZ010000015.1 GCA_944363255.1 uncultured Clostridia bacterium | reverse complement strand
GTACCAAAAAAGAGCTCTGTGGGGCTCTTTTTATTCGCCGCCGAACGGGTTCACCCCGTCACGCAAGTGACGGCACGCGCGCAGCACGAAGGATTTCCGCCGCTGCGGGGCAAAAAAAATCAATTGCGATCTTTCATTTATTTTCCTTGTTTGGCTTGACACAACCTGCGAAAGAAAGTATAATATGTTTGTAGAGTTGGAGAAGTAATACTAATCATACCAACAAGGAGTAAGCGATGGAAAATTTCCCCGAAGGTAAGTTTTTGGCAACCGTAAAGATCGGCCCCAAAGGGCAGATCGTCATTCCCAAGGAAGTGCGCGATATGTTTTCGCTGAATACGGGCGATTCGTTGGTTCTGATGGCGGATATCGGACAAGGCATTGCGTTGCAGCCCTTTTCCTATATGGAGACGCTCTGGAATGCCGTCAATCAAATCAAAGGGGAAGATAGAGAGCAAAAATGAATGCGCTGGAAGTAAACGGGTTGACGAAAGTTTATCCCGAATTTATGCTTGACAAGGTCAGTTTTTGTGTACCGGAAGGGCACGTCGTCGGGCTCATCGGCAGGAACGGCGCAGGAAAGAGCACGACGATCAAGGGCATCCTTCGGCTGATTGCGGCAGAAGGCACCGTCTGCGTCTTCGGGAAAAATATGGGCGAGGACGAAATGGCAGTGAAGCAGCTGATCGGCTATGTCGGCGGCGGCTTTCGCTATTATCCCATGAACACGCTTTCCGCTGTTCGCAAGGCATACGCGCCCTTTTATCAGAAGTGGGATCAGGGCAAGTATGAACAATTTCTTGCGCAATTCGGGCTGTCCGAGCGAAAGAAGGTCAAGGAGCTTTCCGAGGGGATGAAGGTCAAGTTTGCGCTTGCGCTCGCTCTTTCGCATGGCGCCAAGCTGCTCATCATGGACGAACCGACGAGCGGGCTCGATCCGCTTTCGCGCGAGGAGTTTTGTGACATTGTTTTGCAGCTCGTGCGGGAGGAGGGCGTTTCCGTCCTCTTCTCCACGCATATCACGTCCGATCTGATGCGCATTGCCGACGACATCGTCTATCTTTCGCAGGGCAGGCTCCTTGCGGCGTGCCCGCTCACGGAGCTGCTCGGGAAATATCAGTTGGCTCGTTTTGCTACGCTTGCGGAAGCGACGGCTGCCAAAGCCATCGGCGTGAAGGCGGTAAAAGCGGGCTACGAAGGGCTGCTTCCGCGCGATATGCAAATATCAACGAACGCTGCCGTGACCGACGCAACAATCGATAACGTCATCGTGCATTTGGAAAAGGCGAGTGAGGAGGGAAGGTATGCTGAGTTTAATTAGAAAAGAATTGGCTCTTTGTATGCATCCTACGGCTTTTCTATTTCTCTTCTTTGCGGTGCTTGTCTTCATACCCTATTATCCGTATGAAGTCGTTTTCTTCTTCTCCTGCCTTTCGCTCTTTTTCTGCTGTATGAAGGCGAGAGAAAACGGCGATATTGCGTTTTCCTGCGCGTTGCCTGTGAAAAAGGAGCATATCCCCCTTGCGAAAATGCTCGTCGTGTTCGGGTTGCAAGCTGTCATTTTGTTGCTGGTTGGCAGCATCGGCGCAGTAAAAGGCGTTGTTTTGCCCGCGGAACAATATATCAACCAAGCGGGGATCTCGGCGAATCTCGTTTTGGTCGGAAATGGCGCGGTACTGCTCGGCGTGTTCAACCTGATCTTCTTCCCGCGGTATTTCAAAGCGCCCGATAAGATCGGCGTTCCGTTCGTGGTGGGCGCCATTGTCGTGTTCTTGCTGATTAGCATTTTTATCGTTTTGCGTTGGGTGACGCCGCTGTATTCCATCACGCTGAACGGGCTGAATTCTGTAAACACAGGCGCAAAAGTGCTTGCGTGTCTTATCGGTTTGTTGGCGTATATACTTCTTACAATGGCAAGTTGCAGAATTTCGATGAGGAATTTTGCAAAAGTAGATATGTGACGATCATTTTTTCAGAAAGGGAACAACACCCAAGCGCGAAGGATTCCCGCCGCGAGATGGCGGTCATAAATTATTGAATTTACTCTTGTAGTCGGAAGGGTTGAGTCCGACATATTTGCGAAAGACTTTACGAAAGTAACTGTCCGAATGAAAGTTGCAAATTTGCGAGACTTCGCTTACGGAATAGCGCGAGGTTTCCAAATACTGTATCGCATAATTGACTTTGATGGAGTTCAGATAATTGGTGGGGGATTCACCCAACTGCTCCTTGAATAGCCGATAGAGCTTGGTTTCACAGACACAGCAATGCTTTGCGACATCGGAAAAGAGAAAATCCTCGTTCCAATGATCGGTAATGTAGGAGATCGCCTCGCACAGCTCCTTCTTATACTTCTTGCGCGTCTTATTCATGTCGGGAAGCAGCTTGCTCAACAGATAATAAAACTTGGAATAGGCGATCAGCTGATCCTGCATCTCTCCCTGCAACAGGGTATGAACATCGATGATCGCATTGACAAGCGCGCGCTGCTCTGCCTCGTCCTCCGCGTGAAACGCCTGCAGGTCATAGCCGTCCGACGTAGAGGCGGTATTCATCTTAAAACTGAGATAGATGACGTGAATGTTCGGGGCGCCCACCCATTCCGAATAACAAAATATTTTTTCCGGAATGATGACGATGTCGCCCTGCTGCACCGTCAATTTTTGGTTGATATATGTGAACGTTCCCACGCCGTCGCAGATCACGCCGATGCGCATCTTCATCTGTCGCGTCTTGGGCGTGCAGAGGTGCTTGTGTTTGTATTTGTGCTCTGCGCTCGAAAGGTCTTGTATATAAAAGTTCTCCATATTTGCCCTCCTTTCCTTGAAATATACAGAAAAGTTCCCTTATTTGCATGATAGCATATTGCATTGCTCTTTGTCAAGACCGTATAATGGAGTTGCAATCGGGCGTCCCTGCCGCGCGGCACAATGTGCTGCGGACGGGGCAAGCGGACGCGGACTGCGACCTGCGAGACGGCAAGGGAGGAAAACGGTATGAGAAAGATTTGGCGCTATCTTTTGAGCGTGGTGTGCCTGTGTGCCATGGTGGGCGCATTGAGCGCGTGCGGCGGGGGAGAACGGGACGAGCCTCCGACGACTGCCATAATGGTACAATTCATGGTGAATGGTGCGCTCTATCAAACAGTCACCACGGACGAGCAGGGCGGGCTCACATTGCCCGCGCAGCCACAGGTGGAAGAGGGGTACGAGTTTGGCGGCTGGTACCTGGATGACGGCGTGTGGAGCGAGCCCTTCGACGGCACGAGCGTGACGCAAAATGTGACGGTGTATGCCAAGATCGCGCGCATTCGCTACAGCGTACAATTCATGGTGAATGGCGCACTCTACCAAACAGTCACCACGGACGAGCAGGGCGGGTTCACATTGCCCGCGCAGCCACAGGTGGAAGAGGGGTACGAGTTTGGTGGCTGGTACCTGGATGACGGCGTGTGGAACGAGCCCTTCGACGGCACGAGCGTGACGCAAAATGCGACGGTGTACGCCAAGATGAAGCAAATCAAATTTTTCGTGACCTTTCTCGCCGATGGAAATGTGTACGAGCGGGTGATGACGGACGAGCAGGGCGCACTTACGCTGCCCGCCGATCCCGCGCTGGGCGCCGGATATGTGTTTGAGGGCTGGTATTTGGACGAAGAAACATGGGAACAGCCGTTTACGGAGGAGTATGTGGCGGAGCACCCTGTTCTGGAAGATATTACGGTGTATGCAAAGATGAAAAAATACATTCTCAATCCGCAGGACGGCGTGACCATTCAACCGATCGAGATCGGCTCCAAGGTGTGGAGCACGAACGACTATGTATTTCTGAGCTTGCCCAAGGCGCTCCTCGGGAAGCCCTATTTGCTTTGGTCGATCAACGGCCCAAATCGGGCAACGAGCATTCGCAGCGGATGGCTATATGTCATCACGGGCGAAGCGCTTGACTTCGGAACAGCGACATCACAGATGGTCACGCTGGACGAGTATAACTTTACGCTGCTTGGAGCGCAGTTCTGGAATCTCTGGTCTGCTTCGCTGAAGAACAACTTTATCTTTGAAAAATACGTGGAGGCGGGGGAAACGTTTGAGCTCGGGCGGTGGTCTGTCGTCATTATGTCGGATACGAAGCTCGATCTTCACGCAGACGAACCCATGCCCGATGACAGCGCGCTTGCAGTCCTGCAGCCTGCAGCAGGGGAGAAGGTTCTGAATATGCAGCTCAACGCGCGCGTGTTCAATGATCGTTCGTACACCTTCTACGATATGCCCTGGTGGTTGGCGGGGAAAAACTATATCCAACCAAGCTATTCCTCGAATACCCATTCTGCAACAGTAACCAAGAGTGGCGATGTGTATATGTTCACCAGCAAGGCAGGTTCGATCAGCCTTGTGAATACCCTCGCGGCGGAAGGGTGGACGAATGTCACCGATACCATTCCCACCGACCTCAATTTGTTTGGCGACAACAGGCAGAACGGCGCCTTCATGAACAGTACTTATCAGGGTTTTGCGCTGCTCAAAAAGAGCGTGACTGCGGGGGAGAGCATCACTTGGGGCAAGTGGGGCGTGCCTGTGTTTTCGGGAGAGCTGACGTTGGATAAGAACATTGCGCAGCTTGCTCCTGCAGCGGAGACGACGCGCGCAGCGCAGGCACAGGCGGAGATGCGGCTGTTCAGCGACAGGACGTATTATGCGATGGATGGCATTCCGCAGGCGCTGGACGGTATGACGTACTTTTTGGACGGCATTGAGACGGGCGCAACGGTAAAGGCGGTGACGGCGGGCACAGCGTATCTGATGATACCAAGCGGCACTAAGGCGTATTCCGCGCTGGAAGAGCAGGTCGTTGCCGATGGTTGGGAACTCGTTTCATACAAACCATTCCGTCTTGCCGTTGGCTTACTGTTTGCGAACAGGCTTTACAGCAAGCAGGTCGCTGTGGACGAGGAGATCCATTATGGCAAGTATAACCTCGTCTTTGGCGCGCCGCTGGAACGGGAGGAGGACTACTATGTGATGCCTTCGCTCAATGTTCCCGCAGAGATCATCCTCAACCCGCAGGGGGACGCGTACAACACGAATTTGCAAAATTGGCTGGGCTGTCCCACCATCGAGCGCACGGCAAACGGCAGGCTTTGGTCGGGCTGGTTTACGGGCGGCGCAAGAGAGTTGGGCACGGGCAATTATGCCATCATCGGTTATAGCGACAATAACGCACTCTCGTGGAAAAAGGCGCTCGCAGTCGTGCATCCCGATCAAGCAGTTCAAGTCACGAAACCCGAGCTTTGGACTGCGCCAAACGGCGATCTGTGGCTGTTTTGGATCCAGCACACGGGCACGGGCAACTTCGACGGAAAGATGGGGACGTGGGCGTCCGTCTGCACAAATCCCGATGCAGAGCAACCCGTTTGGTCGGAGGGGCGGCGTTTGACGGACGGCTATATGCGCAGCAAGCCCATCATCGTGGATATTGATGGCAGGACGACATGGATGTATGCGGCGTTCGATTGGATGCAGCCGCACTACACGCGGGTGTATGCCTCTACGGATGAAGGGTTGAGCTGGTCGCTGCGCGGTAAGTCGGAATGCCTCGATCGCTCCTCGGGCAAGAACAATCTGGACGATCCCGTGCTTGTACAAAAACCGAACGGCACGCTTTGGCTGTTGACGCGTCCCAGCAGCGGCAATCAAGTATATGAGAGCTTCTCCACGGATGGCGGCTATACGTGGACGCACGCCCGTCCTTCCAATATTGTGGGGCCGCAGTCCCGCTTCACCATCGATGTGCTGGATGACGGCAAGATGCTCATGGTCTTTCACGATGGTACGGCGCGTTCCCGCCTCACAGCGTTCCTCTCGCTGGATGGCGGCAAGACGTGGGAACACAAACTGCTTCTTGATGAGCGCAGCGGCGTCTCTTACCCGGATACCATCATCACGGAAGAGGGGCTGATCTATGTGATCTACGATCGCAACCGAACTTCCGATCGGGAGATCTATATGACGGTGTTTACGCTTGAGGATATTTTGGCGGGGGCGTATGTTTCCGAATACGCCATGCAAGCGGTGCTCGTTGATAAGACGATCCCTGCATAAGGTCAAGAAAAACGAGGAGGAGGTTGCAGCGGTCGCAGAATAGATCGTTGCACCCTTTCTTTGATACGAATGCAAAATTCAGGTCGTTCAGCGTTGATTTATGCGCTGAGGCGCGCCAAAATGGAGTGAAAATATGAGGGCGATGACGATCACAAGCGGCGGGGGACTTTCGTGGGAGAGAGTGGAAACGCCGCGCCCGCGTGCGGGAGAGGTTTTGCTCAAAGTGGAATACGCCGCCGTAAACAGGGCGGATCTCATGCAGCGGGAGGGGGCGTATCCTCCGCCGCAGGATTGCCCGCCCTGGCCCGGGCTGGAAGTGTCGGGCACGATCGCGGAACTTGGGGAGAATGTCTCCGCGGCGGAGTGGCGCATAGGCGATCGGGTGTGCGCACTGCTGGGAGGGGGTGGATATGCCGAATACGCGGCAGTTCCCTGTGAGATGCTCATGCCCATTCCCCCGAACTGCACGATGCGGGAGGCGGCGGCTTTGCCGGAAGCGCTCGCGACCGCCTACCTCAACCTGTTCGAAGAAGGCGGACTCAAAAGGGGCGACACGCTGTTGATGCACGCGGGGGCAAGCGGACTTGCGAGCATCGTCATTCCCATGGCAAAGGCGGCGGGGGCGTATGTCGTTACCACTATCATCGATGAAAAAAAGCGCGATGCCGTAAAAAATACGGGCGCGGATCTCATCGTAAACAGCAGAACGGAGGATGTTGCAGCCGTCCTGCGCGCGCTGGATGCGCGTGGGCAACCCGTTTCGCTCGCCATTGATTGCCTTGGCGGGGAGCTCATGGGCAGGTGTCTGCCCTATATGGCGTACATGGGCAAGTGGATCGTGATCGCCACGCTCGCCGGGGATCTGACGCAGGTGAATTTGCGCGATCTGTACGTGCGCAACGTACGCGTGATCGGCAGCACGCTGCGCTCCAAGTCCTTCGCGGTCAAGGCGGATATCATTAAAAAGCTCGTTGCGCACACATGGGCAGACGTCTCGGCGGGTACGCTGCGCCCCACAGTGTTTGCCGAACTTCCCATCACGCAGGCAGCAGAGGCGCACAGATTGCTCTATGAAGGGAAAAATGTAGGGAAAGTCGTGTTGCGCGTGAGCCCATGATCGCGTTTTCCTGCGCGCCTGCCATTGCGATGCATCAATTCAACCAAAAAGAGCTCTCGCCACAGCGTGAGCTCTTTTCCTGCTTAAAATCCTTGCTTGATTCAGTTTATTATAGCACGGAGTGCGGGGTTTTGCAAGAGCGGTTTTTAACAATTTTCGCATAACGGCAGGTTTTTGTTTGATACGCATTGCATTTTGTGCGCGTTTCCATTATAATGAATTGCGAGATCCCAGCATGGAGGAGAGAATATGCAGGAGGACAAGATCCCCGTCGTCGTGGGGGTAACGGGGCACAGGTGGATCGTGCAAGAGGACGAAGCCGTGCTGCGCGCGGAGGTGAAACGGGCGCTTGCTACGATCGTGCGCGCGTGCGGGGAAGATACGCCCGTCGTCATGCTCAACGGTTTGGCAGAGGGGGCGGATCTCTTGTGTGCGGAAGTGGCGATGGAGATGGGCATTCCGCTGTATGCCGTGCTTCCGCGTGCGGAGGCGGAGTACCGCAAGAGTTTTTCTCGGGAAAGCTGGCTTGCCCGACTCACAGCGGCGCTCTCCGGTGCCGCCCGCGTCACGATCGCGCCGGATATGGAGGAGCGGGGCGGGGAGCTCATGCAGCAGTTTTCTCTCTCCCAAGAGGACTATGAGTATCGCCAACTCGGTATCTATATCGCAAGTCATTCCCACCTTTTGCTTGCGCTCTGGGACGGCAACGCGCCGAAAGAGCGCATCGGGTGCGGAACGGCCTCCGTCGTGCAATTTGCGCTCGAACACAACTACGGCGACCGCGACCACGCCTTTCAGCCCGGCATGGTCAACGACTGTCCCGTGCTCCATGTGCGCGTGCGGGAACGGGGCGGGGAGGCGATTGCGCCCGCGCCGCGCTGGTTGACGATCGATCGCGGACAAACGGAGCGCGTCATCCTTGCGCAGCCTTTGGCGGAGGGGGAGGCGGTGCCCGAATCGCTTTCGCTCATGCTCGCCGCCACCCGCCGTTACAACCGCGAGGCGGGGGGAGGGGACGGGAGTGCGCTTTGGAAGGGGAAGCAACAGATGGACGACTATCGCAACGCGCTTGCCCGCCATTATGCCAAGGCAGACCGCATCTCCTTCAACAAGAATCAAAAACATTACAACTTCATTCTGCTGCTCGTTGCCATTCTCGGAATGATCGTCGCGTTCTCGTTCATGTTGTATGACGACGCCTCGCTCACCTTTATGATCTTCCCCTGTCTTGCGGGCGTTGCGGCGGTCATCGGGTTGGTTGTCTACGGCGGCAGGCGCGGCTACCATGCCAACTATATCGAATATCGCGTATTTGCCGAGGCGCTGCGCATCCAATACTACGCAACGCTCAGTTTGCGCGAACAGCCCGTCGTCTTTAACGTGTGCGATCTGTATGCGTGGACGCAGAAGGTGGACTTTTCCTGGATCTACAAGGCGGTGCAGGCGCTTGCCGTCGTCTGGCAGGCGCAGGCAGTGGATGTCGCGACGGGGGAGGTCGTGGACGTGTGGCTGGGCATGAGCGAGCGCCCCACGGGGCAGCTGCGCTACCACACCAAAAAGCAGATCGTCAACCGCAAAAAGATGCTTTTGCTTGCACGCGCCAAGCTGTGCATCCACGCGCTCACGATCGCCGTCTATGTCGTCATCTTCGCCTTTGAGATCGCCTCCTGTGTCCTGCGCGCGCAGGGCGGCACGTGGTTTTGGGAGGGGGATCTGGGCGGTTTGATCCCCTGGCGCAGCGCGGGGATCGTCATCATGGGAATGGTGACGGCGGTGTCGCTCATCTTTTCCAGCTATTGGGGGAAGCTCTCCTTCGAGCGAAAGCAGGCGGATAACGAGCGAATGATCGCGCTCTATGCGGCGGCGTGCCGCAAGTGGAAGCGCGGCGCGCTGTACTCGCAGCGGGAGATCCGTCACTTCGTCCGCGAGGTCGCGCGCGAGGAGATCGTGGAAAACGGCATTTGGTACTCGTATGTGGCGGACAACCGCTTCGAGTGGAATTTTTAACGGCGGACGGTGCGCGGCGTGCGCGTCTCGCGCCCGTGAAAGGAGTTTGATATGTATTTAGCCCTTGCCATTGTATATCTCATCGCGGCGTGCTGTATCGCGCTCGCCATTGTCGGAACGACCGTCTATACCGCAATCACGCGCCGTGATGCGATCATCTCCAAGAAAAACCTCTTCTATTTTGCGCCCATCTTCCTGCTGCTCTATGCCATGCTGTTCACCGCAATGGTATATAACGGCGAAACGCTCGACTATGTGAGCTGCTTTTCTTTGATCGGCTCTACGCTGGAAGTGCTCGTCAAGTTCAAGCTGAGCGGGGCGCTCGTGTCGCCCATTTGCAGCCAATACCCCGTCTATTATGCGGCGCTCGTGCTCATCACCGTCAGCGGCTGCGCGACTGCCATCCTCAGCGTGACAAGTTTTTTCAGTCAATCTCTGCGCAACGGTTGGAAGCGGCATCGCCTGCTTCGCCGTGGGTGCGATGTGGTGCTGGGAAGCTGTAAGGACGCGCTGCGCTATGCTGCACAAAACCGCAAAACGCTTCTGCTCTTGCCCGAAACATGGCGCGGGGATCGCGTTGCGCTCGTGCGCGAGGGCTATACCGTGCTGCGCGGCGGCATTCGCGCGTTGAAGCGGCGCAGGTGCGGCGCGCTCAACCTCATCGTCTTTCGGGAGAGCGGGCTGTCCTATTCCAAACTCATCGAAGAATTGCTCGAAGTGCGGGCGGCGGGGTGCAACGCGGTGCTGCATCTGGAGGCAGAGCAGGACGAAGTAAAGATCATCCGCGAAAAGTTCATCGCGGGCACGGACAAGCGCGCACAGGCGACCATCAACTGTTTCAGCAAGCACGAGCTCATTGCCCGCCAATTCGTGCACGAGCACCCCATCACGCGCTACATTCCAAGGAGCTTTTACCAGCCCAACTATGCGCTCAAAGAGGGGAAGGAGATCAACGTCGTGTTCATCGGCTTCGGCAAGATGAACTATCAGCTCTTTCGAATGTTCTCCATGCAGTTTCAATTTGCTCTTGAGAAGGAGGGGCGGTTGCAGACGCAGCCCGTGCACTACCACGTGTACGACAAGCAGGACGCTGCGTTGCACAACGAGTTCTTCTCCCGCATCCTCTTTGAAATGGACGCGGACTTTCAGGATTGCGACTTCCCTGCGCCCGAGAAGATCTGCACCATCCATGTCGATCGGGGCGACATCAACTCCGTTGCCGTGCGGCAACAATTCCGCACCTTCGTCACGCCGAACAGCTTCACCTACTTTGTCATCTCGCTGAAGGGGGATCTGGAGGACGCGTCCTATGCGCAGACGGTGCGCCGTTTGCTTCCGGAGGAGGGGAACTACCGCATCTTCGTGCGCGCAAAGAACAACACGGAGGCGCTCGACGGGGATGAGAAGATCATATTCTTCGGCAACGAGAGCGCCGTCTACACGCACGAGTGGCTGGTGAACGACGTGCTGTCGGAGATGGCAAAGCGCATTCATATGCTGTACAGCGATGTCGGAAGCGCCCCCGCCTGGCTGCGCGACGTGCGCAAACTTCCCGCCCCCGAGCAGGCGCGCGCGTTGCAGACGGCGCTGCACGATCCCGCGCGGCTGCGCCTCATGCAGGAGGCGTGGGATGGGCGCCCCATGATCGAGCAGGCGTCCAATCTCTACCACGCGCTCAACCTGCCCTTCAAGCTGTATCTGCTGGGCTTTGCCATGGTCAAGCGCACGGGGGAAGGAGACGAGGGCGTGACGGAGGAGCAATTCCTGCGCCGCTATGTCAACAGCGGGCGGGAAGAGGAGTATCGCGACCTGTCCTTCTTTTTCAAAACGCAGCCGAGCAACGTGCTCGCCTTTATAGAGCACGCGCGCTGGAATGCGCTGTATATTCTCTACGACTACAAGCAGATGAAAAAGGCGGATATGCGCCTTGTGGAAGGAACGGCGGCGGACGGCACGCGCACGCGGACGCTCGCGCACAAGGATACCGAGCGCAAGCTGCACGCCTGCCTCACGAGCTATTACGGCATCAAAGCGCTCATTGATTGGAAGTACGAAATGCTGTACGGCAAGCCCGCTGCGCAGGCTTCTCCCTCCGATCCCGCGCTACACGACTTGTACAACTTGTACGAATACGACTACATGGATCTCGATCGCCTGTATTCCGAGATCACCGCCATGGGCTATAAATTGATAGACGTACAGCAATAATTGGTACATTGTTGCGAAAATGACAACAAGAGAGAGCCGAACGCGATGGAGCAGTTCGGCTCTTTTGCTTGTGAAGAGGGGGTGCGGGGAGGAGCGGGAAGGGAGAGTCAAGCGAGTGAGAAAGGAGAAGGGCGAGCGAGGGGGAGAGGGGAGGGAGAGTCAAGCGAGTGAGGAAGAGAGAGAAAGGAGAGTCAAGCGAGTGAGGAAGGAGAAGGACGAGCGAGGGGGAGAGGGGAGGGAGAGCCAAGCGAGTGAGGAACAGGGGGGGAGTCAAGCGAGTGCGGGAAAGAGAGAGAAGGGCGAGCAAAGAAGGCGAGGACGAGTGTGCGGGAACAGGCACGAGCAAGTGCGGGGGGCGAGAACGGCGGGCGGTCAAGGGAGAAGGCGGGCACGGGAGAAAAAGCACGGGGCGCGCTCATCTTCGGGCGGCGCAAGGGGTGAAAGGGACGGTTTGGCGGGGGAATTTCAATCAATTTGAGGTGGTCGCGGGCAAAAATTTATTTTTTATAAAAAATAAAAGACATTGAGTAAGCGTTTACTAAAAAACTTTGGAAGGGGCAGATTCGTGCGTTGCTACGCTTGACAGGGCGGGGGGAGTGTGATATAATGCATAAAAATAGTATAAGGGAAGCTCTGTCCTCACCAATTATTCATTTTTTTGGATAGAATCCTCTAAATCGAGAATAAAATTTTCAAGGATATACCGTTCATGAAGAAAATGCAAAGACTGTTGCTCATCGTGATGACCGCTGCGCTCGCGTTGGCGTGCTGCATTCTTGCAGCCTGCGGCGGCTCCGAAAAGCAATACACCCTCACCTTCTCCACGCCAAGCGGCGTGACTGCGCCTGCGCCCATTACGGCGGCCGAGGGCGAAGATATCACCGCGCCCCAAGCGCCCACGCTCGACGGCTACGAATTTGTGGGCTGGTATCTGAATGCGGAGGGCGAAGGGGAGGCGCAGGTCATCCCTTCCGTCATGCCCGCGGAAAACAGAACGTACTACGCCGTGTATGCCAAGGCGTACACCCTCACCTTTGTGGCGGAGGAGAGCGAGGTCGCGCCCATCACCGCGCGGGAAGGCGCTTCCATCACCGCGCCCCAAACGCCCATTCGCGACGGCTACGAATTTGTAGGCTGGTATCTAAGCGAGCAATTCGAAGGGGAGGCGCAGACCATTCCCTCCGTCATGCCTGCGGAAAACAGAACGTACTACGCAAAGTTTGAAAAGACGTACACCCTCACCTTTGTGGCGCAGGGCGTTGTCGTGCCCGCCATCACCGCGCGGGCGGGGGTTGCCATCAGCGCGCCCCGCGAACCAGATCGCCGCGGTTACGCCTTTGTGGGCTGGTATTTGAGCGAGCAGTTCGAAGGGGAGGCGCAGGTCATTCCCTCCGTCATGCCCGCGGAAAACAGAACGTACTATGCCAAATTCGAGAGCGTGAACACGGTGGAATTTGTCGTGGACGAGAGCGTCGCGCCCATTCCCGCCATCAAGGGACAGGCGGGCGACGCCATCACGCCGCCCCAGGATCCCAAGCCCGAGGGCAAGCTCTTCCTCGGCTGGTTCACCAAGCCGAACGGCGCGGGGGAGAAGGTAGACGCCCTTCCCACCGTCATGCCGCAGGAGCGCTTCACCACCTATTACGCGTACATTCGCGACTACTTCACCGTCACGTTTGAGAGCAACACGCGCGAAAACGTGGGTACCATGTCCGCGATCACGCTGGGCGAGGACTGCAAATTCACCGTGCCCGAATGCACGCTGGGCGCAGAGGGAATGCTCTTCCGCGGCTGGACGACGAAGGCAAACGGCAACCTTCTCTTCACCCTTGAGGGCGAGATCTACGATGGTTCCGGCTATGCGGGCGGGGAGCAGCTCACCCTCACAGACGATCTCACGCTGTATGCGCAGTGGGCGCAGAAGTTCACGGACACGAACGGTTCGGGCGACTATGTCTATGTCTCCGAAACGGGCGTGTACGGCATCGGCGCGTCCATTCTCGTGCGCGAAGGCAAAGAGTATCTCGGTCGCGTTTCCACAAGCGATGGCGTGATCGAGTTCACCGTCACGATGGAAGGCGTGGAGGGGGACGAAGTCGCGGGCGTGCTGCTTGCGGACAAGACCTTCCTCTATCGCGACGACACCTATGGTTCTTGGGTGGCGTACGACCACATTTACAACGAGGTCATTCCTGAAATCGTATATTCCAACGGCTACGGTTTGCTCACGGTGAGCGGTTTCGTGGGTGCGCAGGTGCAGACCAAGGATTTCGGCAAATACGAGTGGGTGGAGGAGACGCAGGAATACCGCTTCACCCGCCTCGATCCCACCACCCAGCAGCCCATTCTGGACGAGCAGGGCAGGGAGCAGGTGTTCTACTTCCGCCTCGATCGCCGCACGGTAGAGGGCGCGGAGAACGTTCCCGAAACGGGGCAAGCGCCCAAGGGCTACGCCGTGTACGCGGGCGAGGAGTACGGCCCCTACGTCCTGTATGAAAACGGCGCGCTGGGCAGTACGCTCATCGAGATGGACGGCTACGGAAATATGCAGATCGTCACCTCCGACGGCAGCACGCAGCAGGTGAGCGCGCAGGGCACTTACGAGCCCGCCGCCCGCTTTGACGAGCTGGGCGAGTGGACGTTCACCGCGGCGGACGGTGCTGCCGCGAGCTTCAACTTTGTACTTGGCATTGTTTCAAACCAGGGCGAAGCGGTGTATATTTATGTCGTGTACAACGCGCAGCTCGACGGAAAATTTACCCAGGCGGACGGCGCGGGCAGCATTGAGCTGGACGGCTACGGCGGAATGCGCTATACCTCCGCGGCGGGCGAGCTCTACGAGGGCGTGTTCGTGTATGTGGAAGGGCAGGCGCCCAACCTCACGCTCGCAACGACGAGCGAGGGCGGAAGCGAAGTGCTCATGTACTTCAACGTGGACGTGGCGCAAAAGACCTTCACCGTAGACACCAGCGAATTTGTGGTGGATGCAAACGGCGTGCTCACCGCATACAAGGGCGTTTCCACCGTGGTGGAGATCCCCGAAGAGGTGAACGGCATCACCGTCACCGCCATTGCAGCGGGCGCGTTCAACTATCTGAACACGAACGTGAGCTTGGAGCGCGTCACCATTCCCGCCACCGTCACCTCCATTGACGCGAAGGCATTCCAAAACGAATACACGCTGCGCAGAGTCACCTTCCTGGGCGATGTTCCGCCCACGATCGACCTGTCCGCAGCCGAAAGCGATCCCTTCCGCTGGCCGCACAGCAGCTTTGTCATTGTCGTGCCCGAGGCACACAAAGACGCATACGTTTCGGCATTTACTGCCGCTTGGGGCGACCGCGAGGGCGCGCTCTACCGCATCAAGGGCAGCGAGGAGGTCAACCTCGTGCCCACGTTCGAAGTGAACGCAGAGGGCGTGCTGCTTGCCTACAACCGTCCGCAGGACGTGTCCGCGCCGTACGATCTCACCCTCACGGTGGGGCAGACGGAGCACGGCGGGGCGGATATCGCGATCACCGCCATTGGCGAAGGGGTGTTCATGTCGGATACGCTGCTGCGCTCCATCGATTTGGGCGGGGCAACGCGCATCGGCGCGCAGGCATTCTACGGCTGCACCGCGCTTGTCACCGTCGAGGGCTTGGACAAGGTCACGCACATTGCGCAAGACGCCTTCCTCGGCTGCGAGGCGCTGGGCACGGCGGCAGAGGGCAGGTTGGAACTTGACAGCATCGTCTCCATTGGCGAGCGCGCCTTCCTCGGCTGCACGGGGCTCAAGTACGTTGTCACGGGCGAAGCGCTCGAAGAGGTGCTTGCAAACGCCTTCCAGGAGATCAAGACGGACGAGGATCTCTCCCAGCCCTTCTTCTTCGAACTCACGGGCAGCACGCCGCCCACGATGGCGGCTGGCATGAGCGGCTTGCAGTCGCAATTCATATTCCTTGGCAACACCGCCTTCCGCATTGTCGTGCCGAATATCGCTTACGCACTCAAATGCTACAACACGCCCAGCTGGAGCAGCTACGTTGGCTCGTTCTTCATTCCCTCGGGCGAAGAGAAGGGGATGTACTTTGCGGGCAATTACACGCTTGAGCTGGACGGCAGAGCCATCTTCAACGGCACCTACGTTTGGCTGTACGAGATCAAGGGCAGCGCGATCACCTTCTATTATTATGATAAGGAAACGGCGCGCCTCACCACCTTCACGGGCACCTGTCAAAACGACGTCATCTCCTTCACCTTTGGCGGCACGCAGTATACGCTGGAAAAGGTGAAGGGAGCTGTCACCTATACCTCCACCGATGGGCGCTATACGCTCGTCGTGCACAACCCGCAGGAGCTTTCGCCCGACTATTGGGCGGCGCTGAATAAGCCCGCCAATGAGTGGCTCGCCTCCGTCACCTTTAACGGCACGGAAACAAAGCTGCGTATCTACGGGTACAACGCAAAGTATATCGCTGCCTTTGTCGATAGCAACGGCAAGACGTACAGGTTCGATATCACACTCAGCGAGACGGAGCACACCTTCACCTATACCAAGAAGGAAGTCACGCCCGCATAAGCGCGCAGGCGGGACGCCCGCTCGCGCGAGACCAAATTTTTGCTACCAAATCGTATAGATTGGGGAATAAAAAAAAGGAGAAGTAACTATGAAGCGTAATTTGTGGAAAGTAGTTTCTGCATTGCTCCTCGTCTGCTGCATGGTACTTGGGATCACCGCCTGCGGCGGCTCCGATCCCGAGAAGTATGCAGTGACGTACGAGCTCGGCGCACACGCTGCGACGACTGCAGAAGTTCCCACACAGGAAGCTGTGGAAGAGGGCACCAAGATCACCCTTGCAGCAGCTCCCCAAGCGGCGGAAGGCTACACCTTCACGGGCTGGAACGACGGCGAGACCACCTATCAGGCGGGCGCAGAGTTCACCATGCCCGCAGAGGCTGTCACCTTCACGGCGCAATGGCAAGAGGATGAGGTCACGCCTCCCACGCCTCCCGCACCCACCACGTATGCGGTGACGTATGCGCTGGGCGCGCACGCGGCAGAGGGCGTTGTTGCTCCCACGCAGGAAGCAGTCGCGGCGGAAACCGAGCTCACCCTTGCAGCGGCTCCTCAAGCGGCAAAGGGCTACACCTTTGCAGGCTGGAGCGATGGCGAGGACACCTATCAG
>CALVTZ010000014.1 GCA_944363255.1 uncultured Clostridia bacterium | reverse complement strand
GCGAGAGAATGATCTGCCCCTCGGTGATATAGCCCGTGAGGTCGGGAATGGGGTGCGTCTTGTCGTCCTCGGGCATGGTGAGGATGGGGATCTGCGTGATGCTCCCCTCTGCGCCGCGGATCCTGCCCGCGCGCTCGTACAGCGACGCAAGGTCGGTGTAGAGGTAGCCGGGATAGCCGCGGCGACCGGGCACTTCGCGCCGTGCTGCCGAAACTTCACGCAGCGCCTCTGCATAGTTGGTGATGTCCGTCATGATGACGAGCACGTGCATCCCGCAGGTGAAGGCGAGATACTCCGCGCAGGTGAGCGCCATGCGCGGGGTGGCGATACGCTCGACGGCGGGATCGTTTGCGAGGTTGGTGAACACGACCGTGCGCTCGATCGCGCCCGTCTTTTTGAAATCGTCTACGAAAAACTGCGCCTCTTCGAAGGTGATACCGATGGCGGCGAACACCACGGCGAACTCTCCGCCGCCGCGCACCTTTGCCTGGCGGGCGATCTGGGCGGCAAGCTCTGCATGGGGCAGACCGCTCATGGAGAACACGGGCAGCTTCTGTCCGCGCACGAGGGTGTTCAGCCCGTCGATGGCGGAGACGCCCGTCTGGATAAATTCGTTGGGATAGTCGCGCGCCGCGGGGTTGATGGGCTCGCCGTTGATGTCGAGCATCGCCCCGGGAATGATCGGTGCGCCGCCGTCACGGGGATAGCCCATGCCGTCGAACACCCGCCCCAGCATATCGCGGGAGACGGCAAGTTCCTGGCAGTGCCCCACGAAGCGGGCGCGCGAGGTCGCGATCTGCAACCCCTGCGAGTTCTCAAACAGCTGCACCACCGCCTTGTCGCCGTTGACTTCCAGCACCTTGCCGCGGCGGATGGAGTTGTCCTTGCCCACGATCTCTACGAGTTCGTTGTAGGTGACGCCCTCCACGCCCTCCACGAGCATGAGGGGGCCCACGACTTCACGAATGGTCTTATATTCCTTATTCATCGGCTTCCCCTCCCTGCGCGACTGCCTTGATCTGAGCGTTGAGTTCCTTGGAGATCTCCGCAAAGCGGGCAAGCTCCTCCTCGGGAATGTACTTGGCGCGGCCGATCTTCTCCCGCACGGGAAGGGCGAGGATCTCGTCGAGATCGGCGTAGTTTGCAAGCGCTTCCCCCGCGAGGCGGTTGAAGTCGCAGATGAGCCCGAGCATGAGCAGCTGCTTCCTGACGGAGGAGAAGGTATCCACTTCGTGGAAGGCGTTCTGATGCAGGTAGTCCTCGCGGATCATCTTCGCCGTCTCCATGGTGAGGCGATCCTTGCTCGAGAGCGCGTCCATACCCACGAGGCGCACGATCTCGTCGAGCGCCGCCTCCTCCTGCAGCGTCTTCATCACGAAGCCGCGGTAGAGGAAAAATTCCTTGCCTGCGTTCTTATCGTACCAGCCCTTGATGCGGTCGGCGTACAGCGAATAGCTGGTGAGCCAATCGACGGCGGGGAAGTGCCGCTTGTAGGCGAGGGAGGCGGACAGCCCCCAGAACACCTTGACGATGCGCAAGGTCGCCTGCGAGACGGGTTCACTCAGATCGCCGCCGGGAGGCGAGACTGCCCCGATCGCCGTGACCGAGCCCGTGCGCTCGTCGCTGCCCAGCAGCTTGACGACACCCGCGCGCTCGTAAAATTCTGCAAGGCGGCTGGCGAGGTAGGCGGGATAGCCCTCTTCGCCGGGCATCTCTTCGAGGCGGCCGCTCATCTCGCGCAGCGCCTCCGCCCAGCGGGAGGTGGAGTCCGCCATGATAGCGACGTTATAGCCCATGTCGCGGAAGTATTCCGCAATGGTGATGCCCGTATAGATGGAGGCTTCGCGCGCCGCCACGGGCATATCCGACGTGTTTGCAATGAGCACGGTGCGCTTCATGAGCGATTCGCCCGTGCGGGGATCTTTGAGGGCGGGGAATTCGTTGAGCACGTCCGTCATCTCGTTGCCGCGCTCGCCGCAGCCCACATATACGATGATGTCCGCGTCCGCCCACTTCGCGAGCTGGTGCTGCACGACCGTCTTGCCGCTGCCGAAGGGCCCCGGCACTGCCGCCACGCCGCCGCGCGCAATGGGGAAGAGCGTATCGATGACGCGCTGTCCCGTGATCATGGGCGAGGAGGGCGAGAGCTTTTCGCGGTACGGCCTGCCCTTGCGGACGGGCCACTTTTGCAGCATACAGACTTCCTTTTCGCCCGCGGGGGTGGAGAGCACCGCCACCGTCTCTTCGATGGTGAAGTCGCCCGAGCGGATGGAGCGCACCGTGCCCGCCATGCCCTGCGGCACGAGGATGCGGTGTTCCACAGCCTCCGTCTCCTGCACGACGCCGAGCACGTCGCCCTCCTTCACCGCGTCGTGTTCCTTGACGCGGGGGGTGAAGTGCCAGCGCTTTTCGCGGTCGAGCTTATTGACGGTGAACCCGCGCGAAATGCGGTTGCCGTACTCGAAATACAGCGTGGTGAGGGGGCGCTGGATGCCGTCGAAAATGCCCGTGATGAGCCCGGGCGCGAGCTCTGCGGAGAGCGGCTCCCCCGTGGAGAGCACGTCCTCGCCAACGCCCAGCCCAGACGTCTCCTCATACACCTGAATGGACGCCTTGTCCCCTCTCAACTCGATGATCTCGCCCACGAGCCCCAGCTTGGAGACGTGTACGACGTCGTACATCTTTGCGTCTGCCATGCCTTCGGCGACGATGAGCGGCCCCGAAACTTTTACCGTTTTACCTGCCATACGAATTCCTCGCTTAATCTTTTTGAAAGAGTATATCCACGCCGAGCGCGCGTTCCATCGCGCTTTTTAACGTCTGCATCCCGTAGCCCGTCTCCCCCTTGCCCGAGGGAACGGTGAGAATGACGGGATAGGGCTCCTCGTCAAACCGTTTGAGCCAATCGCCAAGTTCGAGCGCAAGCTCCTCGGTGAGGAAGATGATCTGATATTCCTTTGCCGCCGTGCGCAAGACGTCGCGCGCGGCAGCTCCGCCGTGCGCCGTGAACGCCGTAACGCCCGCCGCCTTGAATACCATTACGCTGTCGCCGTCGCCGACGATGGCGATCTTACCCGTCATGCCTGCCTCCTATATCGCCCGAAGGCGCGCCTTTACCTCCTCCTCGCCCATGCCCGCAAGCAGGCACACGAAGAGGATGCGTACGTTGTCGTTTTCCGCACGGCGGCGGAACACATAGTAGAGAAAGGGCAGCTCGCGCTGCAGATCGAAGCGGCGCTTTGCAAAGAAGTCCGCCTCGTAGCTTGCAAGCAGTTTTTCCGCCGCAACAAAGGGCTTGCCCCCCTCCTTTGCGTCGAGCAGCGCCTCGCCGAAGGCGGAAAGTTCGCTCCCCCCCACCAGCATACGCAGCTTTCTTGCGTCCTGCGCGGCGAGGCAGACGTCCGCCTCCTTGAGCGTGCCCCCCTGTAGAAACCATGCCTTGGGGGAAGCCCCCTTTGCGCGGAAGGCGGAGAGGAGATTCAGCCTGTCTGCCCTGCCCGCGATGAGTTTTTTGAGGATACGGCGCTTCTTGCACGCCTCGGCAAGCTGCGCATACAGCGCGCGCTCGAAGATCATGCCAAGCTCTGCGCCGCCCGCGCCCCCTTCCAGGGCAGCCTTGCCCGCCGAGATCGCCTCCTCCAGGCCGCGGGTGAGCCCGCTGCCCTTGCCGTTCCCATAAAAGCGTGCGATCTCCTCCGCGCTGCACAGCCCGTTGGGTGCGAGCATGGGGCGCGCCGCCTCCAAAGAGCCCGCCTTGACGATCGCCTTTGCGTTGTGAAAGTCGCAGGGCGCAAGAAAGTAGCTGCGCTCCGCGTCCGTGGGGGCATAGCGCAGGATGAAGGCGTCCGTATCCCGCTCGTCCGCTTCCACAAGGCGCTCGAAGGCGTGCACGTCCGCCGCCTCCGTATCGCCGCCGAAGCCCGCTTCGAGCAGCACGCGGAATGCCTCCTCCGCCGTCATGCCGCTCATGCGGGCGATGCGCTCGCCGAGCAGCTGTTTTTCCTTCACGGCGATGATGCCGTTTATAAATTCATGATCCATCAGCGTTTTTGAAAGAGCGCCTGTGCGAGCGCCGCCTGGTTTTGCTCCCTGTCCTCAAGCAGCAGGGCGCGGTAGCTGAGGTCGGTATCCGACTGCTTGCCGCGCAGCAGCAATCCGCCCGAGAAGGGCGCGCGCTCCTGCGAAATAGTGAGGGCGCGCTGCTTGACGACGGGAAGCAGGGCAGCTTCCTGCGCGCAGGGATAGTCGCGTGCGAACACGATCTCGTCCCCCTGCGCCGCATACTGTTTGAGCAGCGACTCGGTGAGGGCGAGCGTCTGTTCCTGCCCGAGCGCGAGCAGCGCTTCAAAGGCGCGTTCGTACACGGTGTCGATGACGCGGCGCTTTTGCGCAAGCGCGACCTTTTGCCCGTCGAGACGGGCAGCCGCCTCCTTTCCCGCACGGATGGAGGCAACGCGCGAAGCAAGTTCGCGCTCCGCCTCGATGCGCTGCGCCTCTGCGCGCTCGGAAGCAGCGGCAAGGCGGGCGTTTGCCCCCTCCTCTGCCTCCTTTACGATGGCGTCCGCCTCCGCCTGCGCGTCGTCGAGAATGCGGCGGGTGAGTTCTTCCCGTCCCATCTTAAATACCCGACATCAGGATGATGGAGATGAGCAGGCCGAGGATGGCGTAGAACTCGATCATCGCGGGATAGATGATGAGCTTACCGCTGAGCGACTCCTCCTTGCCCACGGCAAAGATACAGTTCGCAGCCGTCTTGCCCTGGAAGGCGCCCGAGACGAGGCCGGAGATCGCCATGGGCAGCGTTGCACCGAGAATGGTGAGCCCTTCGCCGATCGCCATGCCCTCGGCAAGGTTGCCCGAGGCGATGATCGCCATGATGAACCCGTAGATACCCTGCGTTGCGGGCAGGAGCACGAGCACCATGATCTTACCGAACTTCTTGGGGCTCTCGCTGAGCACCCCTGCCGCCGCGCTGCCCGTCTTGAACAGCCCGATGCACGAACCCACGCCGCAAAGGAACACGCAGAGCGCGATCCCGATCATTGCCACGGCATAACCTGTAGTAATCATATTGTAACCTCCGATTTGTTACTCAATATCCTGTACGGCGTCAAGCCGAAACATTCTTTTTGCCTGCGCCCGCACCGAGGGGGGCGAGATACACGTACTTGTGCTTGCTGCCGAGGGGTGCGAAGAGCTCGCCTTCGCCCTCGTAGAAGCGGCTGTAAAACTCCACGTATTGCAGGCGCGCCACGTGGATGTACGCACCCAGCAGCCCGATTGCAAGGTTGAACAGATTGCCTCCCACGAGCAGGATGACGCCCAGCACGATGAAGAGCACGTTTCCGCTGAAGAGGAAGCCCGTGGGCGCGACGCTGCCGCCGATGACGACATCCGCCCCGATGCAGTACTGCGAGATGATCTGCGCGATGACCGCGCCCGAGAGCATGAGTCCGTACAGGCGGGCATAGCTCAAAATATCCGAAGCGTAATTGATGACGCCGTACGCCGTGCCGAAGCCCTTGGTGAACTTGCCCAGGATCTTTTCCTTTCTGCCCGCGGTGAGGATGGCGATGACGAGCGTGACGCCCGCCGTGATGCCGCCCACCGTGGCGAGGATGGAGATGTTCGCCTCCTTGACGAGCCCTGCGATGGCAAGCCCCACGCCCAGCGAGAAGATCGCCCACACCAGACCGTCGAAGATGCCGTCCAGGATCTGCTTCCTGCGCCAGCATTGCACGATCTTGCACACGTATCCCGTGAACAGTTGCAAGACGCCGATCTCGAGGGCGATGACGAGCACGGACGGGATCTGAATGCCCGCGATCGTCCAGCGTGCGTCCATGGAGTCGGGCATGACGGTGGGCAGCCCCGCAAACGACATGCCGAAGAAGGAGTTGAAGAGAAATCCCCAAATGATGGTGAACACGCCCGATACCGCAAACACGCCCGAGAGCCGTTTGAGCCCCGTGCCCTTGCGCTTGATGCGCAGGCAGAGGAAGGCGCCCCCCACCGCCATCAGCAGTCCGTAGCCGATGTCCGCCATGATGAAGCCCATGAACAGGCTGTAAAAGAACGCCATCACGGTGTTGGGATCGAACTCGCGCGCGTTGGGCGGGGTGTACATATTCGTGATCGCCTCGAAGTTATCGACCACGGGATTGTTTTTGAGCAGCGTGGGCGGGATCTCGTCTTCGGGAACGTCCTCGTAATCGAGGTACGCCGCCTGCGTCACCTCTTCGATGGCGCCGCGCACCGCCTCCTCCGCGCCCGCGGGAACGTACGCCTCCAGCAGGAAGGTGCGCTCCGTTTGGAGCAGTTCGCCGCTCAATTCGCTCTTTTCCAGCTCATAGCCCAGATAGTCGCAGTACACCTTGAGCGGGCGCACCTTGGGCAACAGTCCTGCGATCTCGTTCTCGTTTTCGATGAGACGTTCGTCCAATTCGAGAACAGCCCGCTGCGTGGAGAGCACGTACTCTTCGCCCGTCTCCTCGCCGAAGTCGGGCGCGGGCTGGAAGGAGTATGCGGAGAGCACCCCCTCCGCCTCCTCGCTCACGCTCTTGTGGAAGGCTGCGGCGCACACGAAGCGGTCGCCCGCGACATAGCCCGCCTCTGCCGCAAGGGGCAGCGCGGAAAATGCAGCGCAAAAAGCCTCCTTCACGGCAAGCGCGACGGTGCCGAGGCGCACGAGCGTGTGCGCGCTCTCGCCAAAGCGGGCGCGGGGCAGTTTGACCTTCTCATACGGCATTGCGCCAAGCGCCGTGCGCTGCGCCCTGTCCCGTTCCGCCGTGAGGCGGCTGCGCTCCTCCGTGAGGGAGGTGATGCGGGCGATGAGCGCCTCGTACTCCGCGCGCTCCTCCCCCGCCTTCATAAACTGTGTATAGGAGACTTCGAACCCGTCTTTGAGGTCGTCCGTCTTGATCTTGTGTTCCTTGTAATACCGCTCTGCGGCGGAAGAGAGCGCAGAAAGCGCGCCTTCCGCTTGCGCAAGGCGCGTACGCAGCGCTTCACTGTCCTGAACGGGCGCATTCGTCCCCTCCAGCGGCGTGTGAGCACGCACTTCCACGGCAGACGTGCGTTGCAGGGCGTTCAAGAGCGCGTCCCTGTCGTACGTCATCGCCGCAAGATGCAGTTTTCGCATCTTAACGATCACGCAAAACCCTCCCTACGATCGCCGAAACGAGCGTCTTGGTATCCTTGATGAGTGCGTCTGCATAGTCGGTCGCCGCGCGGCGGCTCGTCTCCATTGCAGCCTCGTATTCAGCCTGCGATTCCCGCTCGGCACGGGCGATCTCCTGCTCGGCGTGCAGGGCGTTCTTGCGCTCGCCCTCCGCAAGCAGCGCCCGTTCGCGCTCCTCCGCCTCCGCAGCGATCTCCAGGGCGCGCTTGGTCGCCGCCTCACGCACGGCGGTTGCCTTTGCCTCTGCTTCTTTTACTTCGCGAACGAGTTCTTCCACGCGCACGCCTCCCGATTTTATTCGCGCTTATTTTAGCACAATGATTGTTTACTGTCAAGCAAAAACGACAAAGGCAGCCCTTGCAGCGCCTCAGCGCCCCGCCCCTTCGAGAAAGGAGCGCACTCTGCCGCCGTCCCTTTTTCCGAGTTCGTACAGCCGCTCCACCGCCGCAATGTCGCGGGTGAGCGTGTCCACGCCGAAGGTGTCCTCGGGCGCGAGCAGCAGCAGTTTTCCCGCCGCCTCGTACTCCTTGGCAAGCGCAACGCCCGCCATGTACCGCTGTGCGCGCAGGCGCAGCCCCTCCGCCGCCCGCGGGTACTTCCTGTCGATGCGCGCGGCGATGCGTTCGTCCTTTTCGGGCGTGCGCACCGTGTCGCGCGGCTTGGTGAGAATGAGCACCACCCGCTCACAGCCCATTGAAAACGCCTTCGCGACGGGCACGGGATCGCCCAGCGCGCCGTCGAAGTAGTGCTCCCCGCCCACGGGGTAGGGCTTGCACACGAAGGGAATGGCGCTGGACGCCTTCAACACGTCGTAGTTGTCCTGCGCGAGCGCGCTCTTGTCGAAGTACACCGTCTCCCCCGTCTGCGCATTGGTCGCGACGACGAGAAATTGGGTGGGATCCGCCGCGAGCGCGGGATAATCGAGCGGGTTTTCCCCGTTACGATTGCTGAGCGTGCCGTACACATAGTCGAGATCGACATAGTTGCGCTTCAAAATGAAGTTGCGCAGGCTCATGTACTGCTTGCGCAGCGAATAGTTGGTGTAAAACACGTAGTTGCGCCCGCGCTGCCCCGCAAGAAAACTTGCAAGGTTGGCGCTGCCCGCCGAGACGCCGATGCCCAGATCGAAGGAGACGCCCTCTTCAAGACACCTGTCGAAGATGCCCGCCGCGTACACGCCGCGCATTCCGCCGCCCACGTCGATGACTGCCGTTTTCATGGTATCCTTCCTCCCGTTCAACAATAGCATTATAGCAGACTTTGCAAAAAAGGGCAACCGCTCGCACGAAAAAGCGCGCCCGCCGCCTGCGATGCCCGCGGGAGAGAATACTTTTCCTATTATATCCCCCCGCCCCGTAAAGTCAACGAAAAGCCCCCCGCTGCGCCATACACATCTGTTAGTATGGGCATAAGTTGCGCTTATAAAAAACGAGATCTGCCCGCAGACAGACCTCGTTTTCTTCATACGTATTGGAAAAGTGCGCCTCAGATCCTGGCAACGCCCGTCTTTCTCGCCGCCTCCATGACCGCCTTTGCAACGGCGTCCTTGACAGCGGGGTGGAAGGAATCGGGGATGATATAGTCGGGGCGAAGCTCGCTCTCGGGAATGACGGAGGCGATCGCCTCTGCCGCCGCGATCTTCATCTCATCGTTGATGTCGCTTGCGCGCACGTCGAGCGCGCCGCGGAAGATGCCGGGGAATGCGAGCACGTTGTTGATCTGGTTGGGGAAGTCGCTCCTGCCCGTGCCCATGATGCGCACGCCCGCTTCCTTCGCCTCGTCGGGCATGATCTCGGGAACGGGGTTTGCCATGGCGAAGATGATGGGATCGGGTGCCATCGACTTGACCATCTCCTTGGTGAGGCTGCCGGGTGCGGAGACGCCGATGAACACGTCTGCCCCCTTGATGACGTCTGCAAGCGAGCCCGCCTTCTTCTCGAGGTTGGAGATCTTTGCCATCTCCTCCTTGATGGGGTTGAGCCCGTCGCGCCCCTCATAGATGGCGCCCTTTCTGTCGCAGAGGATGACCTTCTTCAGCCCTCTCGACATGAGCAGCTTGGTGATGGCGATGCCCGCCGCGCCCGAACCGTTGACGACGACGGAGAGCTCCTCCATCTTCTTGCCGACGAGCTTGAGCGCGTTGATCATGGCTGCCAGCGTGACGACTGCCGTCCCGTGCTGGTCGTCGTGGAAGATGGGAATATCGCACACCTCTTTGAGGCGCTTTTCGATCTCGAAGCAGCGGGGTGCGGAGATGTCCTCAAGGTTGATGCCGCCGAAGCTGCCCGCGAGCAGCTGCACCGTCTTGACGATGTCGTCCACGCTCTTGCTGCGCACGCAGAGGGGGAAGGCGTCTACGTCGCCGAACGTCTTGAAGAGCGCGCACTTGCCCTCCATGACGGGCATGCCCGCCTCGGGGCCGATGTCGCCCAGGCCGAGCACTGCGGTGCCGTCCGTGACGACGGCAACGAGGTTTGCTCTGCGCGTATAGATGTAGGAGAGATCGACGTCCTTGCTGATCTCAAGGCAGGGTTCTGCAACGCCGGGCGTGTAGGCGACGGCGAGCTCTTCGCGCGTCGTGATGGGCGCGCGGGTGACAACTTCGATCTTACCCTTCCATTCCTTGTGCTTGTCAAGTGCAAATTGCTTCTTGTCCATTTGTCTTCTCCTTGTCGATAAATTATAATGAGAGAGTGTTCATAAACTCCCTGATCTGCTTTGCCGAGTGGCGGAGCTGGTCGAGCTCTTCGCCCGTGAAATCATAGGGAAGGTATCCCGATACGCCGCTTGCGCCCACGAAGGAGGGCACGCTGATGGCGACGTCGCCGATGCCGTAGTAGTCGTCGAGCACGCTGGTGACCGAGAAGATGCTGCCCCTGTTTTTGAGCACCGTGTTGGTGAGCTCTGCAACGACGGCTGCGATCGCGTAGTTGGTAACGCCCTTGCGCTTGATGACCTGTGCGCCCGAGGTGACGGTGTCGCGCAGGATCTCCTCCTTGTCAAGCACGATGCCGCGCTTTGCGCAGAAGGAGTCGAGGCGCATTCCCGAGACGTGCACCGAGCTCCACACCGCGAACTGGCTCTCGCCGTGCTCGCCCGCCGTGAAGCCGTGGATGTTGCGGATGTCCGCGCCCGTCTTTTCGCTGAGCAGGTAGCGGAAGCGCGCGCTGTCGAGCACCGTACCCGTGCCGAATACGTGCGGCAGCCCCCCTTCCTTGTGCATGACGTAGGTGATGACGTCCACGGGGTTGGATACGACCATGACGGGGCCTGCGGGCTGCTGCTTGACGAGCTCCTTTACGATGGAGCGCGCAATGACGACGTTGCGCGCCGCAAGGTCGAGGCGCGTTTCGCCAGGCTTTCTGCCCACGCCCGCCGTGACGATGGTGAGATCGCTGTCCTTTACATCCTCATACGTGCCCGCGTGAATGTCCATCGAGCCCATGGTGACAAGGCCGTGGCTGATGTCCATTGCCTCGCCCTCTGCCTTCTCGTTGTTCACGTCGATGATGGCGATCTCGGCGGCGAGACGCTGCGTGGCAATGGAGAAGGCGACGGCAGAACCGACCGCGCCCGCCCCGATAATGCTTACTTTAACCGGTTTTCTTTCCATACAATGTTTCCTCTTTCTATGTCGTAGGATATCAAGATCCCAAACTCTGCATCGTCTCACATTATAGCACAAGAGGCAAGCATTTTTCAAGGGCTTGGGGCGAATTTTTTTGTAAAATTTCACATACAAGCGGCGCGCCGAAAAAAGCCGCTCACTCCCTTTGAAAAGCGCTTGCGCCCCCTTTAAAACGCCCCCATGTCCGCCGCCATAAAAGGAAAACGCGCCACCCATGCCCGCCGCCGAACGCGCCCGCACGCGCCACCCATGTCCGCGCTGCGGCAAAAAAACCGCGCCATGCCCCCTTTTCGCGCCCGCCTGTGCCCCGCCCCTTCACACTCCCCCTTTGCGCGCCTGCGGGCACAAAAAAAACGAGGGCTTGCGCCCTCGCTCTTTTTCCGTGTTATTCTGCGGAGAAGTCTTCCTTCCCCACGCCGCAGAGCGGGCAGGTGAAGTCATCCGCCACGTCCTCCCACTTGGTGCCGGGTGCGATGCCGTTGTCGGGATCGCCCGTCTCCTCGTCGTAGACATAGCCGCAGACGTTGCAAACGTATTTCATGGTCATTCCTCCTTGTTTTATTTCATTTTACGCGTCCGATGCGCGCATCATTCCGAAAGATCGCGTGCGATTTCCGCAGCCAGCGCGTCGAGCGGGGCGCGGTCGCGCACGGAGGAGAGCACCGTTACCTTCTCTCCCACCCGCGTGAGGTTCTTCATGCCGGCGAGCTCTGCCTCCATGAGACCGCCCGCCTGAGGGGACCAACTGCCGTTTTCGATGATGGAATACTTCCTGTTCTGGAAGGCGTGCGCCTTGAGATCGGCGAGCAGACGCTCCATGTTCACGAAGATGCCGTTGTTGTAGGTGGTGGACGCGAACACGAGGTGCGAATAGCGGAACGCTTCGCTCAACAGTTCGCTCACGTCCGTCACGGAGACGTCGTAGGTCACGACGTTCTTCACGCCGTGAGCAACGAGCGAGGTCGCGAGGATCTCCGCAGCATTCTGCGTGTGGCCGTACACGGACGCGTAGAACACGACGACGCCCTTCTCTTCGGGCAGGTAGCGGCTCCACGTATCGTACTTGCCGAGGTACCACGCGATGTCCTTGCGCCAGACGGGGCCGTGCAGCGGGCAGATCGCCTTGATGGGCAGCCCCGCAGCCTTTTTGAGCGCGCTTTGCACCTGCACGCCGTATTTGCCCACGATGTTGAAGTAGTAGCGGCGCGCGTCGTCCAAAAAGTCGCGCTCGAAGGGCACTTCATCTGCAAAGATGCTGCCGCCCAGCGCGCCGAAGGTGCCGAATGCGTCCGCCGAGAAGAGCGTGCCCGACGTCTTGTCGAAGGTGAGCATGACTTCCGGCCAATGCACCATGGGCGCAAAGACGAAGGCGAGGGTGTGCTTGCCCGTGCAGAGCTCGTCCCCCTCGTTTACGAGGTGAACGTTGCCCGCAAAGCCGAAGTAGTTGGCGAGCATTCCCGCGACCTTCTTGTTGGTCACGACGACGATGCCGGGGTACTTCTTGACGATGCGCTCCAAGGTCGCCGAATGGTCGGGCTCCATGTGGTGCACGACGAGATAGTCGAGCTTCCTTCCGCCCAGCGCCGCCTCCACGTTTTCCAGGAAGAGGTCGCCGATGGAACTGTCCGTCGTGTCGAAGAGCACGGTCTTTTCGTCGAGCAGGACGTAGGAATTGTAGGATACGCCGCGGGGAACGGGGAACGCGCTCTCAAAGAGGGCGATGCGCCTGTCGTTGCCGCCGACGTAGATGAGATCGTCGAAAATTTTAACGGTGTTGTGCATGATGCCTCCGATGGGTTTCTTTCGCCAACGATTATACCATATTCCGCGCGCAGGAGCAAGTATTTTCATCAAAAAGTCCTGCTCCAAGCGCAAAAAGCGGGGAGAATGCCCCCCTTAGAAGTTGAAGCCGTTCCAGCCCCAATCTTCAATGCCCTGATAGGTCACGTACACGTTCTCGGGCGGGATGCCCAGCTCTTCGAGGAGAATGGAGGAGACGGCGACCGTCATCTTCTCATACGCCTTTTTGGGCGCGCCGCCAAAGAGCCGCACGGAGACGAATGCCCCCCTTCTCCAGCTTCTTGCCCGCGAAGAAGAGGTCGTACTTGTCCTCGAAGCCCACCATGAGATAGCGCTCCGTCTTGTTGAGAATGGTAACTGCCTCCCCCAGCCGCGCCGTGATGCGCGCCTTCTTCTCTTCCGTGAGGGGAAGGGTGACTTTGCTGTTGATAAACGGCATACTGTTTTCCTCCCGCAATGATACTTTCCTGCACAGCCATTATACTCCATTTTTCCCCGTTTTACAAGGGGGAAGGGAAAAATCGCGCGCGGGAACGCACAAAAAAACACGGCTTGCGCCGTGTCTTTTCCGTTATCTGTCCTCGCGGAAGTAGGATAGCCCCAAACTTGCGGGCGCCTGCGTCTCGCGGTGCCCCACGATGCTCGTGATGATGAGCACGAGGATGGTGACGGCGTAGGGCACGATGTCGAGCAGCGGGATCTGTTCAAACGTGATGCCCGTGATACGCGTGGAGAGAATGTAGAGCATACCGAACACGATGGAGCCTAGAATGGAGAGCGCGGGCTTCCACAGCGTGAAGATGACGAGGGCGATGGACAGCCAGCCGATGCCCTGAATGGTCGTATCGACGGTGGAGCCGACGATGCCGCGCATATAGCCCATCGTATAGCCGATGCCGCCCAAGCCCGCGATCATCGCGCCGATGATGACGAAGGTGTACTTGTACTGCGTGACGGGAATGCCCACCGCGTCTGCCGTGGCGGGATTTTCGCCGATGGCGCGCAGGTGCAGCCCCACCTTGGTGTAGCGCAGCACGACCGCCGCCACCACCGCAATGATGATGGCAAGGTAGACGAGCACGCCCTGCCCCAGGAAGATATTGCCAAACCAGCCCAGCTTATCCACACCGGGAATGGTGGCGTTGAAGTAGTTGAGCCCCGCGAAGGCAAGGCGGGCGCTTGCGCCGTCCGCCAGCACGACGGTGTTGAGGAAGAAGGAGGTGAACCCCGCCCCAAAGGTCGTGCAGATGAGTCCCGTCACGTTCTGATTGACGCGCAGGGAGACGGTGAAGAAGGCATAGACGGCGCCCAACAGCCCTGCAAAGATCATGGCAAAGAGAATGGCGACGATGACGGTGAGCACGCCGCTGGGGTTGGCAACGCCGTAGGTGCACAGGCGCACGCCGAGGCATCCGCCCGCCGCCCCCATGCACATGATGCCGGGGATACCCAAATTGAGGTGTCCCGCCTTTTCCGTTACGATCTCGCCCACGCAGCCGAAGAGGAAGATCGCGCCAAAGGTGATGGCACTAATGAAGAATGTTTCCATTATTTCTCCTCCTTTTTCCAAAACATGAGCTTTTTGAGAATGTTCTTTTTGGGTGCGTCCGAAGCGCTGTCGGGGGGTGTGTCGGGCGGTGTTTCGGGGGGTGCTTGCTCGGCAACATCCACCTGCGCGGGGGCTGCCTGCCCTGCTTCAGGCGCCGTCTGCGCCTTCTGCACTTGCGCCTCACTCTGCTCGCCCTGCTCGTTCTGCTCCTCCTGCGCCCCCTTCTCGCCCATCTCAAAGGCGGGTGCGGGGCGGCCGTGCGTGCGTCCCGGCAAATTCAGATGCACCTTGTACACGATGAAGAACTCACAGCCGATGAAGAAGAAGTAGATGAGCCCGATGACGATGTCGGTGAACGCCTCGCTCGTAAAGCGGAAATCCGTTTGTACGCCCGAAGCCATACCGCAGGAGAGAATGTTGACGAAGAAGGCAACGCCCGCCATGATGAGGGGGTTGAACTTGCCCAGCCACGCGACCATGATGCCCGTGAAGCCCATGTTGCCGTCCATCGTGGGGCTGACCATGTAGTTGATGCTGCCCACGAGCAGGAAGCCGACGAGCCCGCACAGCAGCCCGGAGAAGGCAAGCGTGCGAATGACCACCTTCTTGACGCCGATGCCCGCGTAGCGCGCCGTGTTCTTGCTCTCGCCCACGAGGTCGATCTCATACCCGTGCTTGGTAAAGCGCAGGTAGCAGAAGATGGCGGCGGTGACAATGACTGCCGTGAGAATGACGGGCAAGTATCTGCCCACAAGCCCCCCGCCCATGGTGGGAAGGCGCCCCTCCGTGAGGGGCGGCATTGCGCCCGAACCCGTGGGATACCAGAGTGCGATGAAGAATACGACAAGGTTCATCGCCACATAGTTGAGCATGAGGGTGAAGAGGGACTCGTTGGTGTTGAAGAACGCCTTGAATACTGCGGGAATGACCGCCCATGCAGCGCCCGCGGCAAGGCTGGTGACGAACATCAGCAGCCCCACGGCGGCATCGGGCGCTTTCCCGCCCAGATACTTCATGCAGATGGCGCTTGCGAGGCAGCCCATGAGGATCTGCCCGTTTCCGCCCAGGTTCCAGAACTTCATGCGGAAGGCGACAACGAGCGCAAGCGCGACGAGCAGCAGCAGCCCCGTGTCTTGCAACAGCACCAGGATGCGGCGCTCCGTGCCGAACGCCCCCGAGAAGAGGGAGCCGAAGAAGCCGAAGAAGCCCTGCGAACGGGGCGCAGAAAGGGAGATGAATGTTGCGGAGATGATGAGCGCGATGAGCACCGCGCCCGCACGGATGAGCAGGCTCTTCCAAAGGGGCATGGGCTCGCGCTTGGAGATATGAATGAGCGGTTTTTTTACGCGTTCCATGATTCGTCCTCCTCGTCGATGAGCGTATCCTTGGCAACGCCCATGGGCTTGCCCTTTTCCTCTGCCAAGTCGAGCGCGCCCGCCATCATGAGGCCGAGCTGCTCCTTGGTCGTCTTATCTGCGTGCACAACGCCCATCATCTTGCCGTGGCAGAGCACCATGATCTTGTCGCACAGGGCGAGCATGACGTCGAGGTCTTCGCCGATGAAGAGCACGCCCGCACCCGCCTGCTTCTGGCGGTTGATGATGTCGTAGATGAGATAGGAGGAGTTGATGTCCAGCCCGCGCACGGGGTACGCCGTGATGAGCACGTTGGGCTTGGGCAGGATCTCGCGCCCCAAGAGCACCTTTTGCACGTTGCCGCCCGAGAGCCTTCTTACGGGCGTGGCGGCGGAGGGCGTGACGACGTCCAGCTCCTCGATGACCTGCTTTGCCTCTCTGCGCGCGCGCTTTCTGTCGACAAAGGGATAGGGCACGTACTTGTTGATGAAGTCCACCGTGCCGTTTACCGCAATGCGGAACACCCTCTTCGCCTTGTTCTCCCCCTCCTTCTCCGACATCCTTTTCAGGCGGAAGCGGCGCTCCTGATAGTTCTTGAGCATCATGTTGTCCGTGATGGACATACTCGGCGCAAGCCCCATGCCAAGGCGGTCTTCGGGAATAAAGCTCATGGAGATGCCCTTTTGGTAGATTGCCTTGGGCGACTGCCCCACAAGGCTCTCGCCCTCGTGGAAGATGCCCCCCTTCTCCACCTTTCTCTGCCCTGCGATCGCCTCGCACAGCTCGCGCTGACCGCAGCCCGCAATGCCCGCAACGCCCAAAATTTCGCCGCCGCGGATAAAGAAGCTGAGGTCCTCGATGGCGTTGCTGCCCTCGTCGCTCTTGACGGTGAGCTCGCGGATCTCCAGGAGCGGATGGGTGTGCTCCATCACGGGGCGATCGATGTTGAGTTCCACCTTCTGCCCCACCATCATCTCGGTGAGCTGCTGCTCGTTCGTCTCATTGGTGTTGACGCAGCCGATGTACTCGCCCTTGCGCAGCACGGCGACGCGGTCGGAAATTGCCAGCACCTCGTTGAGCTTGTGCGTGATGATGATGATGGATTTGCCGGCCGATTTCATGGCGCGCATGACGGAGAACAGCTTTTCTGTCTCCTGCGGGGTGAGCACCGCCGTGGGCTCGTCGAGGATGAG
>CALVTZ010000013.1 GCA_944363255.1 uncultured Clostridia bacterium | reverse complement strand
CGTGCCGCCCGTTCCCACGGCGGAGACGAAGCAGTCCACCCTTCCGTCCATGTCCTGCCAGATCTCCCGCCCCGTGGTGAGATAGTGTGCGCGCGCATTGGAGGGATTGGAGAACTGATCGGGCAGGAAGCTGCCCGCCGTCTCCCGCGCAAGTTCCTGCGCCCGCGCGATGGCGCCCGCCATGCCCGCCTCCCCCGGTGTGAGCACGAGCTGCGCGCCGTAGGCACGCAAGATGCGTTTGCGCTCCTCGCTCATCGTCTCGGGCATGGTGAGAATGACGCGATACCCGCGCGCCGCCCCGATCGCCGCAAGCCCGATGCCCGTGTTGCCCGAGGTGGGCTCGATGATGACGCTGCCCCGCCCGATGCGCCCCGCCTGCTCCGCATCCAGGACCATTTGCAGCGCGGCGCGATCCTTTGCAGAACCCGTGGGGTTGCAAAATTCCAACTTCGCGTACAGCTGCGCACCCGCCCCGCACGCCTTCTCAATGTTTTTCAGCCGCACGAGCGGCGTGTTGCCGATGCACGCGGCGATCCCTTCTGACTTCATCTCATCCTCCCGCCTGCCTTTTCTATTTATTGTACGCAAACGGGGCGCGCTTGTCAAGCGTGCCCCGCGTTTTGTTTTATTCGTCCTGCGCCTTTCCCGCAGCGGGCGGAATGGCGCGGATCTCCTGCCCGTCGTTTACGGGGAACTGATCGCCCGCAGGAAGCCCCGCAGACACGGAGGAGTAGAAGGGACTCAAATACAGCTTGTCGATGACGATGCCGTCCTCGCGCTGCCAGATGGTGAGCGTGTGCGTTTCGCCCGCCCGCACGGAAACGGAGAAGCGGGAGTAGATCCACACGAAGCCCTCTTGCCGCTTGGAGGGATTGAAGCTGCCGCGATACGTCCCGTCCCAGCCGACGTGGAAGGAGTCGTCGTCGGCGGATACGGTTTTGACGAGTGCCCAGAGATAGTACGTCCCGCTCTGTTCAAAGCGCACTTTGTAGTGCAGCGCGGCACCCGTTGGCGTAGACGTATTCGTATTTGAGTACCCTGCGTCCGGCCCGACCACCATTGCCGAGCCGCTCACGCCCGCCGTTTCCGTCCACGCTCTGCGGTTGGAAGTCGCCGCCTCAACGCGCGCGTACTGCGAATTTTCCAGCGCCGATTCCGCCTCGATGTAGCCGCCGTTCCGCGTGACGATGAACTCGCCCGAGCCGCTCTCCTGCGTCGGCGTATAGGGATAGATCTCGATGGCGTTGAGGATCCACGTGCCCGAAAGATCGAACGTCATTCTGCCCTCCGTGACGGTGACGACGGCGAAGTACTCTCCTACGCCGCCCGCCGCCACGCTTGCGTTCTGCAAGACGGGCACGCCGTTTGCGCTGACGCTCATGTTCGCCGTGAGCCCGTTCTTGTCGAAGTCGCCGCACACGACTGCCACGGAGTACCTTCCGTTCGGCACGTCCACCAGCCATTGCGCGTTTCCGCTGCCCTGCACGAAGGTCGCGTTGCGCTGCGAGACGGAGCCATCCCGTTCGTACGAAGTGACGCCCTCCGCCTGCTTCGCGGTCGCAAAGCCGAAGCCCTTGTATTCGTCGTACACGCCGTTTGCAACGCTCACGTGCGTGTAGTAGGAGTTGAGCTCGCTGCCCATGCCGAAGTTGAAGAGGTAGCGCGCGTGTTCCAGCTCCTGCGCGATCTGCCCGCGCTCGATGGCGGGAAGCTGCGCCACCTTGCTCCCCTCGTAGTGCATGGTGTTGTACGTTTCGTCTGCGCCGAAGTAACTCTCGTCCGTCTTGCCCGGCGCGGTGATGACGAACTTATCAAAGGCGAAGAAGGGATCGAGACGGTAGAAGTGGATATCGTTATACCCCGCCTGCAACGCAAGCGTAAAGACGACCTTCTCGATGCGGGGCATGACGTTTGCGCCCCAACTGCCCTGCCCCGTGCGGTAGGTGCCGCTCACCGTTTGCACCGAGCCGTCCCCCACGCTCACGCCCACCTGCATGGAGCCGCTCTCGTTGAGGGTGGGAACGCGATAGAGCGTGACCGTATAGCCCGCCGCGCGCGGCACGTACACGGTGTAAGTGAGGCGCGCCGCGTTTGCGACGTCCTGCGTGCGCGGAGCCGTATCGGGATAGACGCGCATAGAATCCCCGCTCCTGCCCAGCTCTGCGACCTGCTTCCAACAGGTATCGCCCTCGCCCGCGCGAATGTCCGTGTAGCGCTCTGCTTCCACCGAAGCCACGCCGTCGAGCATGATATAGCTGTCGCGGTCGGGCGCGATGCCCACCGCCTCCGCACGCACCGCAAAGGTGTAGCTGTGCCCGAACGCGTCGCGCACGACGACTTCTCCCGTTGCGCCGTTTGGCACCTGCGCCCAATCGACGGTGAGCACCACGCGCTCCTCCGAAGCGACGTTCCCCTCGTAAGAAGCGACAAGCCACGCGGGTTTTTCCAGCGTGTAGTCGCACGCGCCCGCGCCCAGCGTGTACACGTCAAGGAAGCGCTCCTCCCTGCCGAGGTCGGTAAAGACGAGCTCGCCGCCCTCCGCATATACCGTTTGTCCCTCGCACACGGCGCCGACGCCGTCCACGCCCATGGTGGCGCTCACGGGAATGATCATGCGCTCCAGCTCCTCCCGCGTGATCGTGCCGTAGTAGTCGCCGCCGATGTGCTCGTTCGTGATGCCGTACCACTTGCCGTCTGCAAGCGTGTTGTTGAAGTAGAGCACGTCCGCTTCCAGCGCGTCTTGTGCCGCGATCGCCGCCGCGCCGTATTCCGCCGCCGCAAGATAGCGTCCCTGGCGGAAGCAGAGCTGCGTGCGCTGCGCATACACAGTGCGCTGAATGCTGAAATACTGTGCGCGAATGGCGTAATGCACCATTTCAAAGAAGGCGTCCCGCTTCTCCGCGGGCAGCGCCTGCATCACCGCCTCCCCGCGCGCATAGAAGCCCGCGAACTGCTCCACGAGCGCCATCGCCTCATCCCCGCCCGAGACGTGGGAGAGCGCAGGCATATTGTCCTTGCCTGCATAGTCGGAGCGGTAGTTGTCTGCCGCCGCCTTGAAGGAGACGGAAAGATCTGCGATCTCCGTTGCAAGTGCTTCGTCCTTAGTGAAATCGCGCAGGGCGCGCTGCTTGGCGTAGGCGCGATAGCCGCCATTCGCGTAGTCGTAGCCGTCCACGTCGTAGGCAAGTTGCAGGAAGAACTCCATGCCGTACTCGCCCGGCTTGATGTCGCCCACGTTGACGATCCAATATCCGTTCGCGCCCGTGTCGTACGCGCGGCGCATTTCCTCGTGAATGGTGGCGTACTCCGTAAGGTCTGTCCAGATATACACGCAGGGCACGCCCACGTAGGAAATATGGTAGTAAATGCCCTGATTTCCGTAACCGTTTTTGAAAATCACGTCCTCGCGGTCGGGCGTCTGGCGCACGTAACCGTAGTTGTCGTCCGCCCACATGAGCATGGTGCTCTCGGGGATCTTCACCCTTACGCCATAGTCCACGCCCCCCTCGGTGCCGTAGTAATAGTCCGCCGCCTCCTTGTAGGGAATGTACACGAGCTGGATCTTTTCCTCATAATTCTCGCCGTAGATCTCCCTGATCATCTCCAGCTGTTTGTCGATGACGCTCTGCAACAGCGCGACGCGGCTGGGGAAGGATTTGTCCTCCAGCCCCGCATAGGAGAAAGATTCGTCGTGCACGCCGCGCATTCCGATGGTGATGAGGCTTTCGAAGTCCTTTGCCTCCTCCAGCCGTTCGTACCAATACGCCTCCAACGCGCGCGGGTAGAGGGAGTAGTCGTACAGGGCGGAGAACTGCGGATAGCGGGTGTAGGAGGAGACGTCGGGAAGTCCGTACTTGCCGCTGTTCGCCTTCACCCAATCCTGCCACTCGCCCACGTTGTTGCGCAGACACTGTTCGCAGTGCGACGTGCCGATGACCACGCCGTAACGATCCGCCTCGCGCGCATTGAGGGAGACGCCGTCCTCCCCGCGGTCGCGGTAGAACGCCGTGCTCACGCCGTGCATTCCCGGCCAGAGCGTGTTCGCTTTGAGGCGCAGCAACAGTTCGAACACATACCCGTACACCTCTGCATTGGGCGCGCCCATACCGTTTGAGAACATCTTCGCCCACGAGGTGAAGTTGAATTCGTCGTTGATGAAGATGCCGCGGTACTTGACGGACGGTTCCTTGGAGACGAGCGTCGTGCCCGTGTAGACGGCGCGCTCCCCCTTTTGCGGCGTGACGTCCGCGAAGAAGTGCCACGGGGAGACGCCGATATTTTCGGATACCGTGTAGATGCCGTAGATGGTGCCGCGCTTGTCGCTGCCCGCCACCACGAGGGCGCGCTCCACCCCCTGCATGGGCTGCTCGACGATCTTTACGACGTAGCTCTCCCACTTGCCCGCGATGGCGCTCGCCTCGTTGAGTTTGCCGCTCTCCACGAGCGAATCGATGAGCGCGCTCTTGCCCAGCGTGCCGATGATGACGGCGCGCCCGCTCGTGGGCGTCTCCGTGCGCACGCGCACCTCCCCGCCCGAGACGCGCGCGATGTCCTCCTTGAGATCGCCCGCCGCGCGCAGTACCTGCGGATGATCCCCTTCGTCGAGGTAGAGATCGCTTGCCGCCTCCTTGGAATAGAGGGTGAACGCCCCCGCGTCCTCCGAAAAGGGAGGCTGTTGCTGCTCGCCGCTGCACGCGGGAAGGAGCAGCGCCGTGAGCGCGAGCACGAGAAGGAGCAAAAGCCCCGCACATTTTTTCATTGCCTTTGTCATACCTTGCCCTCCCAGCCGCGCACGGTGAGCGTGAGGCTGTTCATATCCCACGAGGATCTGCCTTCATAATAGAAGGGCACCCATGGGGAAATATCCGATTCGTCTGCGCGGAAGGACGCACCCACGCGCACGCCGCGCTCCATCGAGCCGCCCGGGATGCTCTCCCACGGCACGAAGAGTTCGCATACGGAGGTGTACGCGCCCTTTTCCCCCGCGATCTCATACGCCGCCGTCGCCGTGGAGGAGACGAGCGCGAGCTCCTTGGAGTACTTGACGACGCGCACCGTCGCATACTCTGCGGGTGACGCGCCCAGGCGCAATTCGAAGTTGGGATTATAGCACCAATATTGGTGGGAATCCCACTCCTTATGCGTGGCGGAGAGCAGGAAGTACACGCCGTCCTCCGACAGGAAGGCGCGCATCTGCATGGCGCCGTAGTCGTTGTAGTTTGAAGTGAGAACGGGAACGCTCTCCCACTCCTCGTCCACGTTGCCGTCCACCTTCACCCTGCCCTCGAGCGGAACTTTGGGCAGGATGCCCTGCTCCGTGAGGTAATAGGTGCAGTCGTCGTAGTCGCACTCGTCCGCCCGCCAATCGCCGCCGTAGCCCCAGAAGTAGTCCTCCTGATAGCCGCTCAAATGCAGGCGAAAGCCAAAGCGCAGCCCCGCGTCGAAGGTGGGGATGTCCTCCTTTGCAACGAAGATCTCAAACACGGTGGTGCGCATCGTCCCATCCGAGACGGAGCTTATCTTGTAGTCGCTTACGCCCGCGCTCTCCCCCGCCGCCGTCACATAGCGTTCCTCCCCGTTTGCAAAGGCAAAGCGGAAGTTGGAGTTGGAGAAGGTCTCCTTGCTGCCCGTGACAAAGCGGTGATGCACCGCCTCCACCGCAACGAGCGCCCCGCTTTCGATCTTCTTCGCATAGATATGCGCGCTCTGCCCGTCCTGCACGGGAAGGAACACGCCGTGTTCCCTGTCCTCCTGCGTCCAGTCGGCAAGCGAGCCGTCCACCGTGAATTTGCCCGTGTCCTGAAGTTCGTCCTGCGGCTTGGACGGGGGCGCAGCGCAGCCCGTGAGCAACGCAAACAGCGCCGCACCGCCGAGAGCAAGGGCGCACAGACCGCGCCCGATCGTCTTTTTCATTTTCAAACACTCCCTTATTTTACCTACTTCTCCGCCATTGTAACATAGAAAAAAGAAATAATCTATGGTTATTTCTCCTAAATGTATTGCATTTTATACTTTTATATGCTATAATTTTTGTATGTTTAATCTGTATGACGAAAGTGACCGCTCCTTTCTGCAACACAAGTACGACGAAGTTCCCGACGAGGGGCACTTTTTCAAGCACATCCACAACAACTGCGAAGTGCACCTGTTTTTGAGCGGCAGCGCGGACTTCAATCTGGAGGGCGCGGTGTTCAAGCTCGATCCCTACGACCTCGTGCTCATCCCCCCGCAGACCTACCACAGTCTCATCCTGAAAAATCTCGTGCCCTACGAACGCTTCGTGTTCAACTTCCCGTGCGAGAAGTACCCCATCGATACGGAGCGCATCTTTTCCGCACCCAAAGTCATCAACATTGCCAACGAGCCCGCCCTGCTGGGCGTGTTCGAGCGCATGAAGTCGTACTCCGAATCGCTGTCGGAGGCGGACTTTTCCGCCATGGCGCACCTGCTCGTGCAGGAGCTGTTGCTGCTCATCGGAAGCGGGCACGGCGCTTCCGCCATCGAATGCCCGCCCAACTCGCTCACGGCGGATATCGTGCAGTTCATCAACGAGAACCTCTCCCGCCCGCTTGCGGTGAGCGACGTTGCAGAGCGCTTCCACCTCTCCCCCTCGCACGTGCAGAACGTGTTCAACGGCAATATGAAGATCGGGCTGAAGAGCTTTATCCTGCGCAAGAAGATGGCGCGCGCCAAGGAGCTTTTGAAGGGCGGCTGCCGCCCGGGGGACGCCGCCGCCGCGCTGGGTTTTTCCGACTACACCACCTTTTACAAGAACTTTGTCGCCATTCACGGGCACTCGCCCAAACACTACACAAAATAGCGCAACGAAAAAGCCCGCCAAACGGCGGGCCTCTTTTTTATGCGGTCACTTCTTTTGTACAATGGCAATGTGCACGTCGTCAAGCTGCTTCTGCTCCACGGGCGAGGGCGCGTTCATCATGAGATCGCGCGCCTTGGCGTTCATGGGGAAGGCGATGACTTCGCGAATGTTCACGGTATCTGCAATGAGCATGACCATGCGGTCCACCCCGGGGGCAACGCCCGCGTGCGGGGGCGCGCCGTACTCGAAGGCGTGGTAGAGCGCGGGGAACTTTTTCACCACGTCCTCCTTGCCCATGCCCACGAGCGAGAAGGCCTTGAGCATGATCTCGGGATCGTGGTTGCGCACCGCGCCCGAGGAGAGCTCTACGCCGTTGCATACGATGTCGTACTGATATGCGAGCACCTTGAGGGGATCCTGCTCTTCGAGCGCCTTCATCCCGCCCTGCGGCATGGAGAAGGGATTGTGACAAAATTCCAGCTCGCCGCTCTCTTCGCCGATCTCGTACATGGGGAAGTCGACGATCCAGCAGAAGCGGTACACGTTCTTTTCGATGAGATCGAGCGCGCTGCCCAGCATGGTGCGCAGAACGCCCGCGCGCTTTTGCGCAAGCCCCAGCTTCTCCTCTGCAACGAGGGCGACGAACGCGCCCGCCTCGAGGTGCAGCTTCTCCTTGAGCGCCTGAATGTTCTCCGTGAGGAACTTTGCAATGCCGCCCGCGGGCTGCCCGTTCTCGTCCAGCTTGAACCAGAACATGGCGCCCCCTTCCGTCTTGACCTTGAACTCCTCTGCGATCTTATCCACGAGCTTTCGCGCGGGCGACGCGCCGTTTACGGCGATCGCCTTGACCACCTTGCCCTCTACCGCCTGGAAGCCCGTGCCCTGCATGAGCGCGGAGATGTCGCACACGGTGAGCGGGTTGCGAAGGTCGGGCTTGTCCGATCCGTACGTTTCGAGCGCCTCCAGATAGGGAATGCGGCGGAAGGGCGGCTTATCTGCCTCCCAGCCCGAGAACTTGCTGAACACGGGAGGAAGCACCTGTTCGAGCACGCCGAACACGTCCTCCTGCGTGGCGAATGCCATTTCGATATCCAACTGATAGAACTCCCCGGGCGAGCGATCTGCGCGCGCGTCCTCGTCGCGGAAGCAGGGCGCGATCTGGAAGTACTTGTCAAAGCCCGAGCACATGAGCAGCTGCTTGTACTGCTGGGGCGCCTGGGGCAGCGCGTAAAATTCGCCCGGATAGAGGCGGCTGGGCACGATATAGTCGCGTGCGCCCTCGGGCGAGGAGCTGGTGAGAATGGGCGTGGAGATCTCCAAAAAGCCCTGCTCCGTCATGAGGCGGCGCAGCTCGGCAATGATCTGCGCGCGCAGCACGATCTTATCCTTGACGGCGGGATTGCGCAGATCGAGGAAGCGGAATTTGAGGCGCGCGTCCTCCCCCGCGTCCGTGGAGTGCGAGACTTCGAAGGGAAGTGCGGGCACGCTGCGCCTGCCCAGAACTTCCACGCGGGAGGGCACGATCTCGATCTTGCCCGTTGCGAGCTTGTCGTTGGGCGAAGAGCGCAGCACCACGGTGCCCTCGACGAGCACGGTGGATTCGGTGGGAATGTCGCGCAGCTGAGAGAGGCAGGGCTCCTCCGTTGCCACCACCTGCGTGGTGCCGTAGTAGTCGCGCAATACGGCAAAGAGCAGACCGCCCTTGTCGCGCTAGCTGTCCAGCCAGCCGCAGATGGTCACCTGCTTGCCGGCGTCCCCTTCCCTCAACTCGTTACAGTTGTGTGTTCTGTATGCCATGATTTCTTCCTTATGCTTTGATTTCAACAAAAATTATAACTTTCGCGCCCGAAAATGTCAAGAAAAAAAGCGCACGACTGCCGCCGCGCGCACCTTTTTTTATACACCGCCGCAATACCCCGCCGCCCTACCGCAGGATGACGAGCTTCTTCTTTGCCCGCGTCACCGCCGTGTACAGCCACTTGGCGCCCTCTTCAAACAATCTGCTCTCGTCCATCACCACGACGAAGCCGTATTCCGAGCCCTGCGACTTGTGACAGGTGATGGCGTAGGCGAACTCAAAGCGGCACACCGCGTCCTCGCGGCGCACCTTGTTGCGGCGCACCGCCTCGAAGTTGTCCTCGCGCACCAGCCTGCCGTTTTCGAACAGGCACGCCTTGGCGCCGTAGCGGTGGAAGTACCGCCCCTCCACAAAGATGCCCGTATCGATGGGCAGATCGTAGATGGTCGTCTCCAAAAAGTCGGGCTTGAAGTCGATGAGGGCGAGCCCGTCCTCCCCCTCGCGCACGTTGTACGCCCTGCCGATGATGCCGTTGACGAGGTGGAAGTCCCCGCGCTCGTCCAACGTCTTGCTCCAATCGTTGAGCGTGCACACGATCTTCTCGCCGTCGCAGGGAAGCAGCATCTCCTGCGGGTAGCCCAGATAGCCGCGGATCTCGCGGTTGAGCTGCGCGCGCGTGCGGTTGGTGCCCACGATAACTTCGTCCGCCTCCATGAGAAGTGCCCTGCGCTCCTCCGCCCGCAGCGACCGCTTGGGCAGCACGGCGACGTTTTCCCCATAGCTGCCGTATGGCACGAACCTGCCCTCCCGCACCGCCTCGGCAAGGCGCACGATGGCGTCCTCCTCCTGACGGATGATCTTGGTGAGGGTGGCGCAGGGCATGGTGAGCAGCGTATTCGCGCCGTTTACGGGGGGAAGCTGGGCGGGATCGCCGCAGAAGAGGCACTTCACGCCAAAGGAGAGCAGATCTTTGAGCACCTCGTCCGAGACCATGCTCGTCTCGTCCACCACGATGAGGCGAATGTCCGCGGGCAGGCTCTCCCGCTTGACAAAGCGCAGGAAGCGCTCGGCAATGACTTCGCCGTTCTCATCCACCTCGATGTCCTCTTCGCGCGTGTAGATGAGGCTGTGCACGGTGGAGGCGGGCACGCCCGCGCGAATGAGCACGGAGGCAGCCTTGCCCGTGGGCGCAACGAAGACCGCGCTCTCCCCGCCCTTCAGCCCCAGCCGCTTTACCACGTGCTGCACGAGCACCGTCTTGCCCGTGCCCGCATACCCGCACAGCACAAAAATTTGCGTGTTTAAGTTGCAGAACCACTCCTCGATGAGCTGTTCCGCCTCCTCCTGCTCGGGCGTGAGCGCGATGGTGTTGACGAGCGCCGTTTGCTTCATGCCCAAATTATAGCACATTGCCCGCCAAATAGCAAACGTTTGTTTACAACTTTTCAGGGCATTTGAAATTGTGCGAACAGCAACTTTCTGCCCAGCTGTACTTCGATGGAGATGACGCCCTCCTGCATGGGGAAGGCGCGCTCGCGCATAAAGGGCCCCGCCGCGGCGGAGAAGGTGATATACTTCCCCCCCTCGTCCACGCGGTACTTGCCGCCGTACTCCCCCCGCTCCCCCGTCTTGGCGCGGTAGGAGAGCAGAAAGTCTCCCCCGCCCGTGAGCGTGAGGCGCACGCATTCAAAGGAATTTAACCTGTCCTCGCCGCCCACGAGCAGGCGGGTGCATTCGTATTCCCCAGCGTATGGATGGGAAAATTCTGTAAGCGAACCAAGCTCCTCCGCCTTAACGCAGCCGCAAAGCAGCAAGAGAAAACACAAACACACCGCCGTCATCCATTTTCGCATAGAGAAAGTATTTGCAATTTACAAAAAATCATGCTATCATGGTAGAGAAATCTTTTAACAAGGTGCGGAAATGAACTTCGATACGGAATTGGTTGGCAAGATCGGCTCGATGGCGCTCATCGACAAGGAGGACGGCATCATCGACTATACGCGCGTGGCGCGCCTCTCGCGCGAACTGCACCCGGGCTGCGTTTGGGTATCGAGCGGCGCGACGGAGATCGGGCGGCTGGACTACCTCGCGCGCAACGGCAGGGAGCTCACGGGCGAACACGCCAAGACGGACTACGCCGCGCAGGGGCAAGCCATCCTCATGGAGACGTACCGCCGCTATATCGATCCGCGCTACTCCGTGCGGCAGGTGCTTGTCGAACACCAGCACTTCAACGACGAGAAGAAGAGCGAACACCTGCGCACGCTGCTGCTGCGCTGCAAGGAGCAAAACGCCGTGCCCATCGTCAACTACAACGACGCAGTTTCCAACGAGGAGAACAGAAGGCTGGAGATCCTCGCCCTGCAGCGGGGCAACGCGCGCGTGTATGAGTGCGTGGACAACGATGAGACGGCATCCCGCATCGCCTGCCTGTTGAAGGCGCGCCTGCTTGTCATTCTCACGAGCGTGGACGGCATCTACACCAACCCGGACGACGCGACCACGCTCGTTCCCCTCATCACGGGCAAGGACGCGTACGAGCTGGTGGAGAATATCGAGGCGCACAAGCAGTTCTGCGCGGGCGCGAGCCGCGCGGGTGCGAACGGGGCGCGGGCGAAGCTCGAATACGTGAAGGACGCCGCCGCGCAGGGCACCACCGTGTACATTGCAAACGCCAAATACACGCTTGCAGACGTCCTCGGCGAGCGCGTTCCCCTCACCAAGATCTGCATTTCCTGAACAAGACGACAAAAAAAGAACCGCTGCGGCGGTTCTTTTTTTCATATACGTATGCTTATTTGTGTGCCGCAACGAGGAAATGCTCCTGCGCATTGAGCGGCTCGCCCTCCCCTTCCACGGGGTAATACGCGCCGTCTGCGTGCAGCTCGCGCGCCTTCACGTTGTCGTGCAGCATGGTCTTTACCATGTCCTCGATCTCATCTGCAATGCTCTTTTGCAGCACGGGGGAGGCGATCTCCACCCGCTTATCCGTGTTGCGCGTCATGAGGTCGGCGCTCGATATGTACATGACGCGATCCTTCCCCTTGCCGAAGCAGTACACGCGGGAGTGCTCCAAAAATCTGCCCACGATACTTACGACGCGAATGTTCTCCGTGCGCCCCGCGATGCCGGGAATGAGGCAGCAGATGCCGCGCACGACGAGCTCGATCTTCACCCCCGCGCAGCTCGCCTGCGCAAGGCGATCGATGATCTCCTTATCGGTGAGCGAATTCATCTTGGCGAGAATGCGCCCCTCCTTGCCCGCCTTTGCCTTCTCGATCTCGCGGTCGATGCAGGCGAGCAGCCCGCTCTTGAGCGTCTTGGGCGCGACGAGCAGACGGTTATAGGCGAAGTCCGTATTGCAGATGGAGACGTTGCGGAAGAAGGCGACTGCGTCCTCGCCAATCTTCTTATCCGACGTGAGAATGTTGAGGTCGGTGTATTGGCGGGAGGTGGACTCGTTGTAGTTGCCCGTGCCGAGGTGGGTGATATAGCGCAGTTCCCCCGCCTCCTGCAACACGATGGAGATGATCTTGGAGTGCACCTTGTAGTTCTCCATGCCGTAGATGATGGTGCAGCCCGCCTCCTGCAGCTTGCTTGCAAAGTAGAGGTTGTTCTCCTCGTCGAAGCGGGCGCACAGCTCGATGACGACGGTGACCTGCTTGCCGTTTTCGCTGGCGCGGCAGAGCAATTCTGCAATGCGCGAATGATGGGCAAGTCGGTAGATGGTGATCATGATGGAGCTCACGCGCTTGTCGCGCACGCACTCCTCCAACAGATCGACGACGGGCGACATACTGTCGTAGGGATAGGACAGGAACACGTCGCGCGAGAAGATGAGGTCGATGAGGGAATCCGCCTCCTCCACGCAGGCGGGCACGGCGCCCTTGAAGGGCTCGTATTTGAGGGGAGCGCTCTCCTCCTGGGAGAGGAAGTTGCCCAGCGCGAAGAGGAACTTATAGTCAAAGTACCAGGGATCGCAGAAGCAGAACTTGAGGTCGGGCTTTAAGATGCGCAGCACAAATTCCTTGAGCTTGCTGCCGTTGTTGTCCACTTCCACGCGCACCACGCCCATACGCGCGCGCGATTCCACCTTGCGGCGCATGACCTCCGTGTAGTCGCGCTCCAGGTCGGTGTCGTCGAGGGCGGTGTCGAAGTCCGCGTTGCGCGTGACGCGCACCATGAGCTGATCGCTCACCGTGTACCCCGTGAAGGCGTACTTGGCGCACAGGCGCACCAACTCTTCGAGCACGATGAGGCGCACCTTCTGCCCCTCGCCGATGCGATAGATCTTTTCGAGCGCGGGATTGATGGAGATGACGCCAATCATCTTGCGCCCCGCCCGCTCCAGCTGGCAGATGACGTAGCCGCGCTTGTTTTCAAACTGCATGAGCGGGTGCTTTGCGTCCAGCACCATGACGGAGAGCAGGGGCAGCACGCGGCGCACGAACAGCTCGCGGCACTCCGCCTCTCTGCGCGGGGTGAGTTCGCCCGCGCGCAACAGCTTGACGTTGTTTGCGGAAAGCTCCTTTCTGAGCGCCTTGAAGCAGCGTTCGCGCAGCCTGTACTGCGCCTTTACGACGTCTGCAATGGCGCCGAGCTGCTGGGAGGCGGTGAGCAGCGTCTTGTTCTCCCGCTCGTTGGGTTCGGAGCGGTTCTCGTTGACGAGGCTGCCCACGCGCACCATGAAAAATTCATCGAGATTGGAGGTGAAGATGGACAGGAACTTGCAGCGTTCGAGCAGCGGATTTCCCTTGTCCTCCGCCTGCCCGAGCACGCGCTCGTTGAAGAGCAGCCAGCTGTATTCGCGGTTCATATAGATGTCGCGCATACAGCGCTTGACCGTCTTTTTGGGATTGGATGGCGTCTTACTCATGATCTCCTCTCTGCGTTTGCGTTTTCACTTCTCTCCGCTTCTTGGGCGCTTTTTCCTCTGCGGGCGCGCCTTCCTGTTGAGGCTGCACCTTCTTAGGTCTGCCCCGCTTCTTGGGCGCAGGCGCGGGAACGGGCAGGGCTGCGTCCACCGCAACGGTGACGGCGCTTGCCGCGTCCTCTGCATTCGCCGAAGTGAGCAGCGTGTATCTGCCCTTCTCCTTGCCCTCGCGCACGAGGCAGAGGTACCCCTCCTTCACACCGTGGTCGCTCACGATGATGTTCTCCACGGCGAAACGCTTGAACACCGCCTTGAGCGCGGTGAGCGCCGCCCCCAGCACGTACACCTTTTCGGGCGCGTTTTTGAGGATGAGGCGGGAGCGGTCTGCCCCCTCCAGAAGGCGCTTGGCAAGTTTTTTGAAGCGCGCGTATTCCATCACCTTTTGCTCTGCGCCGCTCACCTTTGCGAAGTCGGCATAGATGTCGTAGATGGCGTTTGCCGTCGCCCCCACGAGCACCGCCGTCGCAAACGCCCCTTCGCAGGGCACGTTGGCAGCGTCCAGCTTCTTATTGAGGAACTTGCGCATCGCCTTGCCCTCTTCGCGGCTGGGGTAAATGTTGGAGACGAACTTGTGCGTAAGGTCGATGAGCCCGAATTCAAAGCCGAACATCTCCCCCTTCTCCGTCTTGGAGAGGTCGCAGATCTCAATGGACTTTCCGCCCAGATCGACGAGCACGGCGCGATCCAGCGCGGCATAGCCGCGGTTTGCAAGATAGTCGCAGTATGCCTCCGTGGGTTCGTCAATATAGTTAACGGACAGCCCCGTGCGCTTTTTGATAAAGGATGCGATCTCCTTGCTGTTGCGCACGTGTCTGAGCGCCGCGGTGGAGATGACGTAGCAGCGCTCCGCCCCCTCCGCCATGGCAACGGTCTTCATGTGTTCAAGCAGCACGGCGAGTTTTTCCATGCCGCTGAGGGAGAGCTTCTCCCCCTCCAGATAGTGAACGAGACTGAGCGAGGCGCGCTCCTTGAAGAGCACCTCTCCCCCGCGCTCCGCGACGATCATGGAGACGCTGCTCGAACTTACGTCAATGACAGAATATTTCATTCTATTCTCTCCTGCCCTCCGACTGTGCCTTACACTCTATCGCCAAAGGAGATGCCGATGCCGCGCGCGATGGCGACTTCCTCCCCCTTGGGATCGACGAATTTATACTTGCCCGCAACGTCCGCAAGGGCGTTGAAGGTGATCTTGTTGCCCAAAACTGCCGCCGTCACGCCGAACTTGCCCTCCACGGCGAGCCGCGCTGCGTAGCTGCCCAGCTGCGTGCAGAGCAGGCGGTCGAAGGCGCAGGGCGTGCCCCCGCGCTGCAAATAGCCGAGGACGGAGTGGCGCGTCTCCTGCCCCGTGTGCTCGCCGATGACTTCGGCAAGATGGCGGGTGATCGTGCTCTCCCCCAGCGCGCTGCGCGCAAAGGTGCGCTCCTCGCGCTTGAGCTTCGCCTCCGTATCCAGCGTTGCCCCCTCTGCCACCGCGATCATGGTGTACGTCTCGCCCGCGGCGATGCGCGCGTCCACAAAGGAGCAGACGGCGTTGAGGTTGAAGGGGATCTCGGGAATGAGGATCATGTGCGCCCCTGCCGCAATGCCCGAGTGCAGGGTGAGCCAGCCCGCCTTGTTGCCCATGACCTCCACGAGCATGATGCGCGAATGGCTGCGCGTCGTCGTCTCGATGCGGTCGAACGCCTCCGTCACGACTTCCACCGCCGTGCGGAAGCCAAAGGTCACGTCCGTGCCGAAGATATCGTTGTCGATGGTCTTGGGCACGCCGATGACGTTGCAGCCCTCCATGGAGAGCAGCGCCGCCGTCTTGTGCGTGCCCGCGCCGCCCAGCGTAAACAGGCAATCCAGCCCCATCTTCTTGTAGTTGGCGATCATTTTGGAGAGGCGGGTGCCCCCCTCTTCCATCACCGTCATGCGCTTGAAGGGGGTGCGGCGGGTGCGCAAAATGGTGCCGCCCAGGGTGAGCAGCCCTTTAAGGTCGTCGCACGTGAGGGGAAAGCTCTCCCCGCGGATGAGCCCCGCATATCCCTCCGGAATGCCCACGAGTTCCACGTTCTTTACGTTGTTGTAAAGGTACAGTCCGATGGCGCGGATGACAGGGTTGAGCCCGGCGCAATCGCCGCCGCTCGTCAAGATGCCGATCTTCATATCTCTTCCTCCCGTTTATTCCAATTTATTGTACCCGTTTCCCCGTAAAATGTCAAGGTATCTTGTCCGCCTGCCGCCCGCAAAATTGTAACAAAAATGTAACATTTGAAAAAAACGCCCCGCACGGGGGCGGGACGCATTTTTTGCTATTGCGGATATTCGGTTATTTTGTACAGCAGGCGGAACACCTTCCCCTTCGTAACGCGGTCGATGAGCGCAACGCCGCCGAAGAGCGCAGCCCCCGCCGCGGCGATCATGATGTCCTCCATCGTGTCGGCAATGGGCGAAATGCCCTTTTCGATGGCGGCGGCAACGCCCTGCGGATCGTTGTGGAAGAGCATATTGCAGATGTACTCCCACACCTCCCACACGGCGGCGCAGCCCAGCGTGAAGAGCAGCACGATCGCGACCTTGCCAAAGGGCGAGAGCGCGCTTCCGCCCCACCGCGTGAGGAAGTGCAGGACGAAGGCGGCGCACACGAAGCCGAAGGTGCCGTGCAGGAAGAGATCCCACCAGGAGAACTTGCCGTAGAAGTCAAACGCCGTACCCAGGTACATGGAGAGCGCGGTGAGCGCTGTCGCCAGGACGTTGAGCCCGATGGGCATGGGGCGCTTTGTGAGAAGAGAAATGGCGGGGCACGCGAGCGGAATGAGCGCGGCAATGCCCAATTCAAGATAGTCGAGCACGTCGCGCGTCTGGTGCAGCGCGGTGTATGCGATGACGACTGCAATGCACAATACAAGATTGACGAAGAAGGGAATGAGCTCATAGAGCAGCGCGCGTTTTTTTGTCATGCGTTCACCTCACTGCCGTAGTATATCCCCCTTATGTTTGATTTTTGTTAAAAACTTGTCAAAAATAGGTAAACCTTCTGCTCCGCAGGCAAGGGAAAGCCGCCCTCCGACGCGGGAGGGCGGCTTGGAACTTTGTTTTGGAACTTACTTCTTCTTTTTGGAGATGAGACGAAGGGTGAGGAAGGTTACGCCGCAGCCGACCGCAAGCCCGACAAGGCAGAGCACGAAGGGAAGTACCCAATCGCTGCCCCCATCCACTTCGGGCGGAGGCGTCTGCTGCGCGGGCGCAGCGTGTACCAGCCCGCTTGCCGCCCGCTCGAGCGCCTGTTTCGCGAAGTGCGCGGTTTCGGGAGACGGTGTAGATGTCGGCGTCGGCGGCACCGCTGCCGAGAAAGCACTT
>CALVTZ010000012.1 GCA_944363255.1 uncultured Clostridia bacterium | reverse complement strand
GAGCGCGCCTTCCTCACCGACGTGCGGCACGTTGCAACGCTCACCGTAGACGAAAGGGGCATCGAGGGCGCGGCAGTCACCATCCTGCCGGGTGCAAGCGACGCAGGCCCGGACGGATACGAGAACGTCTATCTCGACTTTATGGTGGAGCGCGCGTTTGCCTTCCTCCTCACCGATGCGCACGATACCGTGCTCTTCTCGGGCATTGTCGACCGCGTATGACCGCATCGCCACGCCGATAAAAACCCCACGGAACAGTTGCTCCGCGGGGTTATTTTTTAGTCGTGCGCGACGGGTGCGCCCCGTCCCTTATTTCATGAACACCAGCACGCTGAAGCTGTGCGGCGGCAGCAGGGCTGCGCGCGTCTCCTTGGGCGCGACGTCGCGCGGGCAGATGCGCTCGGGCTCTTCCAGCGTGTTGCAATCGGACAGTTCGCCCGCGAGCTGCACGATGCGCGTGAGCGCGCCGAAGTCGAAGTCCCCCTCGATCTCCACGGGCACCTCCTCCGCGCCCGCGTTCACCACCTTCAAAAAGATCATGCCCTCGCGCTCGGTGGCGGAGGCGTACACCTTGCCCTCCGCGCCCGCGACCTTGAGCGTGTGATCGCCCGTGCACAGCGAATAGAGCTGCTGCACGTAGTAGCTCGCCGTGGCGTAGTTGCGCTCGCCGTCGAACCAGATGAGATCGGGGCTCCACTGCGCATAGCCGAGGCGGGCAAACAGGGGGGCGTAGCTCGCCATGACGACGACGTCCGCATTGCGCTCCATGCCCGTCATGAAGGCAGCCTCTGCGAGCGCACCCTCCCAAAGATTGGAGGCGGGGGCGTTGAACTGCCCGCTGCCCGCACTCGGAAGGTGCGCCGCGTATTCGCCCGCATACACCTTGCCCTCGCGCGGGTAGTTGTCGTAAAGATCTGCGTGCTCGTACAGCCATTCGGGAGACGCATAGAAGTGCTCGTCCGTTGCAAACACGAAGTCGGGGTTCTCCGCAAGGCGCTCTCTCGTCCACGCCCAGGCGGAGTCGTAACTCTCCGTACACACGGTGGGCCCCGCCGTGCCGATGATCTTGAGGTCGGGATACTTTTCGTGCAGGCGGCGTTCAAAAACTTCAAACCGTTTGTAAAATTCGTTACCGTCCGCCTCCCATTGCTCGTTTCCAACGCCCAGATATTCGAGGGCGAAGGGCTCGGGATGCCCCATCTCGGCGCGCACTCTGCCCCACACGGTGTCCGTGCCGCCGCGGGCAAATTCCACAACGTCCAAGGCGTCCTGCACGTAGCCGTCGAATTCCTCGCTCGCAAGCGGAACGCGCTCGGTGGACATATATTGGCAGGCGAGCCCCACGCTGACGACGGGCAGCGGCTTCGCGCCCAAAAATTCGCACAGGCGGAAGTACTCAAAGTACCCGATGCCCAGCGTCTGCCCGTAGTGGCTGAAGGGCGTTCTGAAGTCGTTCTCCTTGATGGCGCCGTGCACCGCCCAGCGGTTCCAATTGTGCTTCCTGCGCTCGACCTGCCCGATGGAGTTCTTCCAAAGATAGCGGTTTGCAAGCGTGTTCCCCTCCACCACGCAGCCGCCCGGGAAGCGCAAAAATCCCGGCTTCAACGCCTTCATGCGCTCCACGAGGTCGCGGCGGAAGATGCCCAGCACGGCGTTTTCGGGCATGAGGGAGAAGCAGTCCATGTGCACCATGCCCGCCTTGATGAGGCGCACCGCAAACGTTGCGCGCGCGCAGTCGAACTTGCTCTTGAAGTTGAGCGAATAGCGGTGCCACTTGCCGTCTGCCTTGAGCTTGACCTTGCCCTCGAAGATGCTCTCCCCCGCCTTGTACGCGCCCACGAGCACGCCGCCCTTGTAGTCGTAGGAGCGGGCGTAGAAGGAGAGCTTGTAGCGCTTGCCCTTGCCCAGATACAGCCCGTCGTACGCCTTGTTCTGCATCCCCGAAAGGGGCTGGTTCGCCGTGATGCGCATATAGTGCGGGTTCTCGGGGAAGAGGGCGCGGTCCGTCTTGATCTTGAGGTAGACGTCCGCCTCGTTGGGGTAGGGCGCCCAGGCGTAGCCGCCGTCCTCCTTTACCGTGTAATGGTCGCGTTCCCCGATTGCGTCCTTCGCCTCGAAGTTGCGGTTTTCCAGCATCTCGGCATACAGCCCGCCGTCCAGGGCGTAGTTGATGTCCTCGATGAACAGTCCGATCATGCCCCTTGTCACGGGCTTCTTTTCCGATGCACTCAGTTGGATCTTCATAACACGTCTCCATGCGGCGTGCGCCGCCTCTTATTCAAGAGACATTATAGCACAAAAGCGCGCAAAGGCAAATACCTTTTTATAAAAATAATTGTTAAGTTTTGCGGCACACGGCGAAAAATGCACTTTTTTTGGTGTATCAGCCTCTGCGCGCGCACAAAAAAAGGGCGTGCCCTGCACGCCCCTATGTCGTTGCCGCGTCATTCCGCATTGTCCACAAAGAGGATGCGGAAGGTCGTTCCCTTGCCCAGCTCGCTCTTTACGGAGAGCTGCCAGCCCGCCTTCTTGCACAGTTTTTTGACGACGGAAAGCCCCAGCCCGAAGCCGCCGTTCTTGCCGCTGTGCGACTTATCCACCGTGAAGAAGCGGTCGAAGATGCGCTTTAAGTTCTCCTCCGAGATGCCGATGCCCGTATCCGAGACGACGAACTCCTGCCGCGTGAGCAGCACGGAGACGCTTCCCCCCGCCTTGTTGTAGCGAATGGCGTTGCGGATGAGGTTGCCGAAGATCTCCGTCACGCGCTCGTGGCGGCTCATGAGCACCACGTCGTCCTCGATCTTGGAGAGCAGCACGAGCTCGTGCGCGTCGAACTCGGGCGCAAGCCCCTCCAAGAGGTCGCGCGCAATGTTGGAGGCGTTGACCTCGTAGGCGGGTAGCTCCTCGCTGTCGATCTCGTTGTAGTGGATGATGCAGCTGACGAGGCTGGTGAGCCGCTCGCTCTGCTTTAAGATGATGCCCGCCGCCCGCTGCGCGCCCGCGCCCTCCAGAGAGCCCGCCGAGAGCAGCTCTGCAAACCCCTTGATGGAGGTGAGCGGCGTGTTCATCTCGTGCGTGATATTGGCGATGAACTCGTTTTTGGACTGCTGCATCTTTTCGACGACTTCCTTCTCCTCGTCCACCTCGCGAATGTGGGCGGCGACGTCGTCGTTCATGCGGTTCATCAGCTCGGCAATGGGCTTGAGCTCCGGGCTGTCCGTGTCCACGTGCCGCTTTTGCGCCGCCTCGCGCGCCAGCCGCGTGACGGGGCGCAGCATGAAGCCCGTTGCAAGATAGGTGATGAGCAGGCAGACGAGCGCGTCCACCACCAGGAAGAGGGCGACGGCGGGCAGCCCGCGCACGTAGATGCTCCACATGGAGCTCGTGGGCAGCGCCAGCCGCACCATGTACCCCCGCTCTGCAAAATTCTTGCAATAATAGACGAAGCTCTCCCCCCGCGTGGAGGAAGAGCGCGTGTCAAAGCCTTCGCCGGACAAGAGCGCCTCCTTCACCTCCGGTCTGTCGCCGCGCGGCGCGCTCTCATCCCCGTGCGAATCGGCAATAAGATGCCCTTCGCCGTCGAGAAAGCTCACCCGCACCCGCGCCGAGGAGAGCTCGTCTGCAAGCGCGTGCGCGTAATCCACGTCCAGCTCTTGCAGCGTCTTTTCCTCATCGAAGGCGGAAAGATACGCTTTGAGCATCCCCTCTGCCTGGGAGAGGGAATGATGATAATAGATGCTTGTAGAGAGAATGGAAAAGAGCAGGAGCGCTACGGCAGTGACCGCAAACCCGATCAACAGGATCCTCTTTTTCATCTTGCCTGCGCCCCCCTTTCCGCGTCAGTCTGCAACAAATTTGTAGCCCACGCCGAACACCGTTTCAAAGTTGAGCCCCATCTTTCTGAGGCGGGCGATGTGGTTGTCGAGCGTGCGCGTTTCGCCGTAGTCGTACCCCCACACGTCGGTGAGCAGCGCCTCGCGCGTCATCACCTTGCCCTCGTTGAGGATGCAGTAGCGCAGAAGCTGGAACTCCTTGTTGCTGAGGGAGAGCTCCTCGCCCTTGTAGTGCGCCGTCATGTTCTCCACGTTCATCTCAAGATTGCCCGCGCGCAGCACGGTGGTGGTGCGCCTTCTGCGCAGCGCGGCGTTCACGCGCGCCGTGAGTTCGAGCACGCCGAAGGGCTTGACGACATAGTCGTCCGCGCCCAGATTCAGCCCCTTGACCTTGTCCGTCTCCTTGGAGAGGGCGGAGAGCATGATGACGGAGACTTGGGAATACATACTCTTGATGCGCTTTAACACTTCCAGCCCGTCGCCGTCCGTGAGCATGATATCGAGCAGCACCACGTCGGGCGTTCGCGCGTCGAGCGCGTCATAAAATTCCTTTACCGTTGTGAAATATTCGCACGAGATACTGTTCATGTCGAGGGTGCACTGCACCAGCTCGCAGATACTCGTATCGTCTTCGAGCAGATAGACGAGATTTGCCACGAGGGCCCCCTTTTATTCCCCGCTCTCAATGGAGTGGGCAATATATGTGATATGGTCTGCCGCGCGCTCCAGATTGCCCACAAGGTTGATGAATACGCTGGAGTTCTGCGGCTGGCACTTGCCCTCGTTGAGGCGGGCAATGTGCCGCGTGATGAGCTGTCTGCGGTCTTTGTCGATCTCGTCCTCCAATTCGTCCACCCTTCTCAGCCCCGCGAAGTCCTTGTTGAGGAAGGTCGCAAGGGAGAGGTCGTACAGTTCGCACAATCTGCCGTACATGGATTGGATCATTTCGAGAAATTCTCCCGAAAAGACGAGTTCGTCGTTGACGTAATGATCGGTGTACTTGGTCACGTTATCGGCAAGCTCGCCGATGCGCACGATGTCGTTGAGCACGTAGTGCAGCGCGGAGATGGTGCGCTCCTCCTCGATGACGAGGGAGGACGCGGAGAGCTTGACGAGGTACGCCACCTCCTCCTTGCTCGCCTGCGTGAGCTTGAGGTTGTCCTCCGCCACCTGCTTTTTGATGTTCACGTCCTTCTTGATGAAGGCAGTGAACGCCCTGTCCAGCGTCTGCATGGAGTAGGCGAACATCTTGCCCGTCTCCTGATAGAGGTGTGCAAGCGCCACGGAGGGCTGCACGAGCAGGCGTTCGTCCAGCTCGCCGATGATGCGCCCGTCCTCCACGGGCTTCTTCTTTTTATCGCGGATAATGTGATTCGCAAGCCACACGAAGCCCTTGATAAAGGGCAGGAAGAGGGCGGTACATACCACGTTGAAGAAGGTGTGGAATACGGAGATCTGCACAGTGAGCACGCCCGGGAAGAGCTTTGCGAGCGTCAGCTCGGAGAAGGACGTCCCGCACGCCATGAAGATGGATAGGAATATGGTGAAGATGATCGCCCCAAACACGTTAAACATGAGGTGGATAAGGGCGGCGCGGCGCGCATTGGGGCTGGCGCCGATGGAGGAGATGAGCGCGGTGACGCAGGTGCCGATGTTCGAGCCGATGATGGCAAAGTACACGCCGTCCCCCACGCCGCCGATGAGCACGCCCTGTGAGGCGAGGGCGATGATGATACTTGTCACCGCCGAGGAGGACTGCACGAGCGCCGTGACGACCGCGCCGATCAAAATGAGCAGGATGGGATTGTTTACCGCCGCAAAGATGGGCTTGATGACGTCCTTGATGCGGTCGTCCCCCATCGCCTGCGACATATAGGCGAGCCCTACGAAGATGAGCCCCAAGCCCGCAAGGATATTGCCGATGGTCTTGGTGTTGTCCTTCTTGCACAGCATCATCATGAACGCGCCGATGACGGCGAGCACGAAGAAGAACTTGGAAATATCGACGGAGGTACCCAGCGTAGCGATGTGCGCCGTGATCGTCGTGCCGATATTCGAGCCCATGATGATGGCGGTTGCCTGAAACAGCGTCATGATGCCCGCGTTCACGAGCCCCACGACCATGACGGTCGTCGCCGCCGAACTTTGAATGATCGCCGTGACCGCCGTGCCGATGCCCACGCCTGCAAAGCGGCTGTTCGCCGTCTTGTTGAGCAGCTTTTTCAGCCCCCCGTGCGCGAGGCGGGACATACTCTCCGACATGATCTCCATGCCGATGAGAAAGCAGCCCATGCCCCCCAGCATTTGCAGGACGAGATAAACGTATTCCATACCCTTCCCTCTCTTGTAAGATTGCGCGCCTCTCCCAATTAGCACGCAACTCCATTATAACAAGAAAGGGCTGTCTTTGTCACTTATTTTTTGCAAATTTGTAGAAAAATTTACAAGTGTAACAAATTGAAGGAATTTACTGATATTCCTTGTGTACGCCCGTGACGAGGTACTTCGCCCACTCGCTCACGTTTACGGCGTAGTCGCCGATCTTTTCGAGGTACTTTGCGATCATGAGCAGCTGCACCGCCTGGTCTGCAAGGGTGGGATCGCCCGCGATGATCTCGACGAGCTCGTGCTTGACTTCCTTGAAGAGCGCGTCCATCTCGTCGTCGGCGCGAATGACCATGTCCGCCCCGCCCACGCTCTCGTTGAGGAACGCCTCCACGCTCTGGTGGATCATGGCGACTGCGAGATCGCCCATGCGGGAGATGTGCTCGGGCTCCTTGATGAGCTTGTCGTCCGAGAACTTGCGCACGATCTCGCCGATGTCCGCCGCCTGATCGCCGATGCGCTCGATGTCCGTGATGACCTTGAGCGCCGTCGTCACCTTGATGAGGTCTTTGGCAACGGGCTGCTGCTTCAAGAGGATGCGCATACAGCGCTTCTCGATGGAGATCTCAAGATCGTCCACCTCGCGGTCGGTCTCCGCAACGGAGCCGCCCAGCTCGCGGTTGATGTCCTTGAGCGAGCGCACCGCGTCCGAGATCATCTGCTCGGTGATGGCGCACATCTTGGTGAGGCTTTCCTGCAGCTCCATGAGCTCTTCGTCAAAATATTTTCTCGTTGTCATTGCATTTCTCCTTAACCGAATCTGCCCGTGATATAGCGCTCCGTCTCGGGGTGCTTGGGCGTTGTAAAGATCTCTTCCGTATTGTTGAACTCGATGAGCTCGCCCAGAAGGAAGAAGCCCGTCTTATCCGAAATACGCGCCGCCTGCTGCATATTGTGCGTGACCATGATGATGGTGACGTCGTTCTTGAGCTCCTCGCACAGCTCCTCGATCTTGCCCGTGGAGATGGGATCGAGCGCGGAGGTGGGCTCGTCCATGAGCAGCACCTGCGGACGAACGGAGAGCGCGCGCGCAATGCAAAGGCGCTGCTGCTGACCGCCCGAAAGCCCCATTGCCGACTTGTTGAGTCTGTCCTTGAGCTCATCCCACATGGCAGCCTGCTTCAAGGAGCGCTCCACGATCTCGTCGAGCGCGCCCTTCTTGCGGATGCCGAAGGTGCGGGGCGCGTAGGCGATGTTGTCGTACACGCTCATGGGGAAGGGATTGGGCTTTTGGAACACCATGCCCACGTTCTTGCGCAGGGCGGCAAGGTCGATGGACTTATCGAAGATGTTGCGCCCGCCGATCTCGATGGTGCCCTCTACGCGGCAGCCCTCCACGAGGTCGTTCATGCGGTTGAGCGTCTTGAGCAGCGTGCTCTTGCCGCAACCCGAGGGGCCGATCATTGCCGTGATCTTGTGCTTGGGCACGATCATGTTGATCTTTTTGAGCGCCTGGAAGTCGCCGTAATAGAGGTCGACGTCCTGGATGGTGACGGCGGTTTCGCCCGAGAAGTCGAAGATGTCGAGCGACTTGCGGATGCGCTCCGCCTTGTCCTCCTTCCCCGCCTTCTCCGCTGCGGTCTGCTCGGAAACGCCCCCTTCGGCTGCCGCCTGTTCGAGCACTTCCTCGCTTACTTCCTGTTTCTTTTCTTTTGCTTTGAACAGTTTCATTTTCATCTCTTCCTTATCTCTTTTTCTTCACTCTTCTTTGAATGAGGTACACGCAGAAGTTGAGCACCGCCGCGATGATGAGCAGTACGACCGCCGTTGCATACGCCTGGTCAAAGCCAAGGTATCTGGTGGGTTCTGCCCAGCACATATACAGGAACACCGTGAGCGTGCTGCCCATGTTCATGGGATTTGCCGCCGCCCCTGCCGTGGAGAGCAACATACCCGAGGTGTACACGAGCGCCGCCGACTCGCCGATGATGCGCCCGATCGCAAGGATGGTCGCAGTCGCGATGCCGGGGAAGGCGGAGGGAAGCACGACCTTGAAGATGGTGCGCACCTTGCTTGCGCCCAGCCCGTAGCTTGCCTCGCGCAGGGAGACGGGCACGGCGATGAGCGCCTCTTCCGTGGAGCGGATGATGGTGGGCAGCACGACGAGCACCATGGTGAAGGAGCCCGCCATCACGGAGTACCCGCCGAACAGCTTACAGAAGAGCAGGTTACCGAAGAGGCCGAATACGATGGAGGGCACGCCCGCGAGCGTATCGATGAAGGTGCGCAGCACCTTTACGATCTTGCTGCCCGGCTTGGCGTATTCCACAAGGAAGATCGCCGAGCAGATACCAACGGGCAGGGAGATGGCGAGCGTGATGAGGATGGTGTACGCCGTGGAGATGAAGGCGGGCACCAGCGAGGGGGAATTATACGAGGAGCTTCCGAAGAGGAAGTCCGCCGTGAGGTGCGGGATCCCGTTGATGAGGATGAAGAGAATGATCGCCGCGAGAATGGCAACGACGAGCGCAGCCATGACCATGGAGACGTACTTTAAGATCTCGGCAAGCACGCCCTTCTTGCGGTAGACGGCCACCTCCTCCCCGGGCATCAGCACCTTCTTCCCGCGCTTGCCCTTAAATTCCTTGGGCACGAGGTTGATGGAGAGGTTGATGATGAGCACGAGCACGAGCAGCACGAACGCCGTTGCAAACAGCGCGTTGCGCAGCACGGAGATCGGCGACGCCTCGCCAAAGTCCATTGCGATGTTGGTGGTGAGCGTTCGAATGGGCGTGAACAGCGTGTTGGGGAAGTAGACGCGTCCGCCCGAGACCATGTTCACCGCCATCGTCTCCCCCACCGCTCTGCCGATGCCGAGGATGATGGCGGAGATGATGCCCGAGCGCGCTGCAGGTAGCACCACCTTGAACACCGCCTGTGCCTTGGTGTTGCCGAGCGCGAGCGCGCCCTCATAGTAGTGTTCGGGCACCGCCTCGAGCGCGTTCTTGGAGAGCGAGGTGACGGTGGGCACGATCATGATCGCAAGCACGAGCGCGCTGGAGAGCGCACCCTTTCCAATGCCCACGGGATCTGCACCCGAGAGCGCCGCCACAATGATGGAGACGCCGAAGTAACCGTAGATAACGGACGGGATACCCGCAAGCAGCTTGATGATCTGGTCGAAGATGGTGCGCAGGTTGATTTTGTTGAGCCAATTTACCATGCGCCCGAGCGCCTTGTTCTTGCCCGCATAGCGCAGGTGGAACTTATCGGGGCACCAGAATACCAGGAAAATTGCCGTGAACACGCCGATGATGCCGCCCACGAGCGTTGCGCCCAGCGTGACGACGATGGTGTTCACCAGCATGGGCAGGATGCCGAATTGGTCGCTGTCGGAATCCCACTTTGTTCCGAACAGGAACTTGAAGAACCCTACGTGCTGAAAGGCAGGAATGGACGCGTATAAAATGTAGGCTATGATCCCGAACACCGCAACGACAGACATGAGCGCGCAGGTGAAGAACACGTACTTCGCCGTTCTGTCTTTGAGCTTGGTGGGACTGAGCGAAAAACGCTTTGTCTTAGTATCGAGTTTCGTCGATCCATCCATAAATCGTTTCCTCCGAATAAAGCCGTCGAGGTAAATTTTCCCCCGACGGTCTTACGTTGTGTGTTGATTTTTTCAATTAGTCGCAGTCGATCGGCGTACCGTTCATGTACAGGTTGTAGATCTCATCGAAGGAAACGTTCGTGATGTTTACATCCTTGTGCACAACGATCGCGATACCGTCCTGCGCGATGGTCACAGAGGTGAGCGTGCCATCGTAGCTGCTCTTCATTTCGCGGGAGATCATGCCAAGGTCGTTCTTGCCGTCGACCGCGTCAGACTCGCCCTGACCGGAACCGGAACCGGACACGTTGATGGTGAAGTTCTTGCCGGGGTTTGCCGCCTTGAATGCGGGAACGATGAAATCGTTCATGAGGGGCTGCACGGAGGTGGAACCTGTGAGCGTGAGCGTCGTTTGGGTACCAGCGTAAGGCACGTACTCAACGGGATTCTCCGCTACGCCGATGTAGTCCTCGCCAACGAGCTCCTGACCTTCGGTGCTGTTGATGAAATCGATGAAGTTCTGCGCGAGGTCGGAAAGACCTTTCTGCGTGTTGTACACGAAGTTGAAGGGACGCGCGAGCTTGTAGTCGCCGTTCTTGATGTTGTCAACGGTGGGCTCGACATCGTTTACCTTGATCGCCTTGATGAGTTCGGCGTTTGCAGCAACCGCGCCAAGGGAGATATAGCCGAGGGAGTTGGGGTTCTTGTTGACGTCCTGAATGACCGTGCCCGTTTCGTTGGAGGTCTGAACGCAAGCCGCGAAATCAAGCCCCTCCTCGCGCGCTTCGTCGATGGTCTTGCCCTCGCTGTTTGCAACGAGTTCGTTGAACGCACCGTAGGTACCGGAGGTCGTGGGACGGGTGAACGCCGCCGTGATCTTGGTCACGTTTGCGGGGTTCGTGCCGCCGCAGCCTGCGAGCGTACCAACCATTGCTGCACCGATCACTGCCGTAAGGCCGAGGATCATAAGTTTCTTTTTCATTTTCTTTCTCCTTTTTTCTTTACACTTGTCTCTTGATTTGTGCCTCCATCATAACACCTGCTTGTCTACTTTTCCGCATGATTTTGTCATGCTCCTGTAAATTCTTTCGCCAATTTGTAACAAGTTCGTTACAAGTTGGGATAATAGTATGGTCGAGCATTAAAAAAATTATAAAAATGCGCCCACACTTCCAATTTGGAAGGGCGGGCGCGGTTACAAGTGTGAGAAAGTGAGAGAAAGTTTACGCGCGCACGAGGCGCACGAGCACAAGTTCGGGCGGGTTGAAAATGCGAATGGGACAGCGGCTGTTGCCCAGCCCGCGGCTGACGACCATGGCTGCGTCTCCGCGGCGGTAGATGCCGCGCGTGTAGCGGGGAAAGACTCCCTGTCCGGGGGCGTACAGCCCGCCGATGAGGGGAAGGCGCACCTGTCCGCCGTGCGCGTGCCCCGAGAGGACGAGGTTCGCCCCATCGTATGCGGGGAGGTATTCGGGATGGTGGGAAAGGAGAATGGTGAACGCCCCCTTGAGGGAGGAAAGTTGCGCACGCACGCGCGCGAGCGCGTCTTCTTTCTTGATGAAGGGCTCGCAAAACTTGGGATCGTCGATGCCCGCGATCACCGCGCCCGCGCAGAGTTCCTCCGCCCGCGCGCGCAGGACGTGCACGCCCAGTGAGAGGAGTTCTTGTTCGAGGGCGGGATACTCCCCCGAGCGCGCCTCGTGGTTGCCCGTTGCGTAGTACACAGGCGCGATCTGCACCCCACCGCGCACAAAGTCAAGGGCGTGCTGCATTCCGGGGCGGCGGCGATCGATGAGATCGCCCGTAATGGCGATGAAGTTGGGCTGCGCCGCGCGAATGGCGGAGAGCAGAAGTTGCTGCGCTTGCCCGAAGGCGGCGTTGTGCAGATCGGAGACGTGCGCAATGACGCACCCCTCGAGTGCGGGCGGAAGATCGCTGCATTTTACTTCCCACGTGGTCACCTTCATGGCAGTCCTCCTGCGGCGCAGATCGCGCTTTTTCCACTCTATTATATGGAAATGCGCAAAAAAATACAACTGCTTTGGCGTGGAAATCGCTTGCAAAAGCGTGCGCGCTTTGATATAATAAGGAAGCTGTCGAGGCGTAGCGCAGTTTGGTAGCGCGCTTGGTTCGGGACCAAGAGGTCGTGGGTTCAAATCCCGTCGCCTCGACCAAAAAAAGAACAGGCTCTTGCCTGTTCTTTTTTTGGTGTGAAACGAACCCCGACGGGATTTGAGGGTGGAGGCAGTCGCGGGAGCGACTGGTTTGCGTAGCCCGCTTCGATTACATGATAGTTGAGACGCAAACTGCATCAGCCCTGTGGGCTGTGCACCGGGGCGCGCCGCCAAAGGCGCAAATCCCGTCGCCTCGACCAAAAAAAGAACAGGCTCTTGCCTGTTCTTTTTTTGGTCGTTGTGTAGGAATTAAACTCGACCGCTTGATCCTACCACCAAGCGCGCTATGAAACAAGGGCTCCCATAAAATTGCATGGCAATTTTGTGGGAAAAGGAGGCGTGGGCAATTGTTTAACGGCTGCCCTGCCCTTTCAGGGCTCCCATAAAATTGCGCAGCAATTTTGTGGGAAAAGGAGGGACGGGCAATTGTTTAACGCTTGCGTTGCCCTTTCAGGGCTCCCACAAAATTGCGCAGCAATTTTGTGGGAAAAGGAGGGACGGGCGTTTTAAGAGCATACCCGAGTTTGCGAGGGTATCTCAAATGGCGCCCCGTCCCGACGCCGTTCGGGCCCAAGAGGTCGTGTTTCTGTTCTCTTTTTTTGGTCGTTGTGTTGGAATTAAACTCGACCGCTTGATCCTACCACCAAGCGCGCTAAGGATCAGGGCTCCCACAAAATTGCATGGCAATTTTGTGGGAAAAGTTCGCCTCATTGCTCTATAAAGGCGCAAATCCCGTCGCCTCGACCACAGCCTTCAAAAAAATATTGCCAAGTTGCAGAGAGCGTGATATAATAAGGACATGGTAAAGAACAAGACCATCAAGGCGAGCAAGGCATCGCGCAATATCTATATCCCCTTCCGCGGTCGCCCCATCTGTGCCATGTTTTCTCCTTTTTTGCATGAAAAAAGCACCTTGCCGTATGACTTGGTGCTTGGTTGGGTATGATACATAGCATACCGTATTAACTTAAAAATCTGCTTTCATAATTGGCGTTAATGTCGCTGGAAGGTCATCTATAACATACCCACCGCATTCGCTTATGCTCTTTTTGATTTTGTCTCTTTCCTCCATCAATTTATCATAGGTCTCTTTCTCACGCGTCATTTCAATTTTTTGTGTATTCTGTTCAAGGTCATCAAAAAGCGTTTTCAAATCTAAATCTTTATTCATAATACACCTCCACGTCATATTTTTTTGCATGATTGTCTGTCCAATCTTTCATTTTTGTTTTAACAATCTGCTGATAAGCCGCATGGTCTTGATAATATCTTGCTTTTCGTTTATTGTCTGGGTATAATGCTGCTCTCCCTTTCTCTCCTAATTTAGTAAATTCATATATTGCATCGTTCTGAACACCTGCAAAGATTGAATTATACTCATTGTAAAATCTTGACCTTTGCTCTATTGTTATATTATCCGCATATACAACTTTTCTTTTGTTGAATATCCCCCGCAATTCTGCCCTGCTCGTCATCACGGCTGTCTTGCACATCGTTATAAATCTTTTCCGCCTCTGCCCTCTTTTCCTCGTCTGCCTTTCGATATACTTGCGAAGGGGTTATCCCCTTCTCTCTGTATACGCATTCCAGGCATCACGAGGCGAGGCATCGTCTGGAATCTGCTCCCATATTTTATTATATTGAAACATAATTGTCAAGCCATCCTACGTAAAAGGAGACCGCCAAAGGCGCAAATCCCGCCGCCTCGCCCCACCCTTCAAAAAAAATATTGCCAAGTTGCGGGAAGCGTGATATAATAAGGACATGGCAAAGAACAAGACCATCAAGGCGAGCAAGGCATCGCGCAATATCTATATCCTCTTCTGCGTTGTGGGCGCGATCTGCTTTCTCGTAGGCGCGTACTTCCTCATCGACTTTTTGATGACTTCCCCCAACTACGAGGAGATCCCCGCCACCATCTCCCGCATCGAGCGGCACACGGATCCTCACGGCGACGTCTCCTACGACGTGTACGTGAGCTACACCTACAAGGGCGAGCAGTACACGAGCATCCCCCTCAACGCCTATGACTCCTCGATGGACGTGGGCGATGAGATCACGATCCAGGTGAACCGCAGCGATCCGTACGACATTCGCAGCAAGCACGTCTCCGTCCTGCTCTTCTCCATCTTCCTCGGGCTGGGCACGTTCGTGTGCGGCGTGACCACCTTTCTGCTCGTGCGCTATGCGCGAAAGAACAGGGCGAGCCTCCTCATCAGGAAGAAGGGCACGCCCGTTGCCTGCATCGTGACCGCGGTGCGCCCCGATCCAAGCTACCTTGTCAACGGCAGAATGGTGAACAACATTCTCACCTGTACCCCCGCGCAAGATCCCGCGCAGAATTTTCAAAGCCCGCCCTATCCCGCCAAATACTTCGTCTCGCCGGGCAGCTCCATAACGGTGTACGTCATGCAGGAGGGTGCGCGGGAATACTACGTAGACCTCGCCTCGCTGAAGGCGGCGCCCCTTCCAAACGGGAGGATGCCCGCCCCCGCCCCCGCGCCCGAGCCCGCCCCCGCGCCCGAGCCCGCGCCCCAAGAGAACTGCGCTCCGCTCATGCCCCCCATCGACCGCGAATAATCGCACAGCGCGCCCTGCCAAACGGCAGGGCGGTTTTTTGCGCCGAACGCAAAAAAACTCTCCCGCGCGGGAGAGTTTTCTTTTGGTGATCGGGCAGCTTACAGCAGCCCCTCGTTTACGGCGCACTTGGGAATGGTGTCAAAGCCCTTTTCCAGATCTGCGTCCGTGGGAATGTAGTCCGTCATGGTCTTGTCGTTGTACTGCTTGTAGGCGGCGAGGTCGAAGTACCCCGTGCCCGTGAGCCCGAAGAGAATGACCTTCTTCTTGCCCTCCTTCTTGCATTTGAGTGCCTCGTCCACCGCGGCGCAGATGGCGTGCGCGCTCTCGGGGGCGGGCAGAATGCCTTCGCACTTTGCAAACTTCACCGCCGCGTCGAATACCCTGCTCTGCTCCACGGAGACCGCCTTCATGTAGCCGTCGTGGTAGAGCTGGGAGACGATGGGGCTCATGCCGTGATAGCGCAGTCCGCCCGCATGGTTGGGCGAGGGCATGAAGCCGCAGCCCAGCGTGTACATCTTGGCAAGCGGGGTAGTCTGGGCGGAGTCGCAGAAGTCGTACACGAACTTGCCGCGCGTGAGCGAAGGGCAGCTTGCGGGCTCTACGCCGATGAACTCAATGTTGTTCTTGCCCTGCAAGCGCTCCCCCATGTAGGGCGCGATGAGTCCGCCGTAGTTGGAACCGCCCCCCACGCAGCCGATGATGACATCGGGCGTGACGCCGTACTTATCCAGCGCGATCTTGCTCTCCAAGCCGATGACGGATTGATGCAGCAGTACGTGATCGAGCACCGAACCCAATACGTAGCGGCAGTTGGGCGTGGTGACCGCCTTCTCCACCGCCTCCGAGATGGCGCAGCCCAGCGAGCCGCCCGTGCCGGGGAACTGCTCGAGGATCTTTCTGCCCGCGTTCGTCGTGTTCGAGGGCGAAGGAATGACGTTTGCCCCGTACGTGCGGATGACCTCTTTGCGGTAGGGCTTCTGCTCGGAGGAGACCTTCACCATATAGACGTCGAGGTTGAGCCCGTAGAAGGCGGACGCCATGGCGAGCGCCGTTCCCCACTGCCCCGCGCCCGTCTCCGTGGTGATGGACGTGAGCCCCTGCTTCTTGGCGTAGTACGCCTGCGCCGCAGCCGAGTTGAGCTTGTGCGAACCGGACGTGTTGTTGCCCTCGAACTTGTAGTAGATCTCCGCGGGCGTATCCAACACCTTCTCAAGGAAGTAGGCGCGCACGAGGGGCGACGGGCGGAAGTTGGTGTAGAAGTTGCGAATGCCCTCCGGGATCTCGATATATTCGTCCGTCTCGTTGAGTTCCTGATCGATGCAGTCGTCGCAGAACACCGCCTGCAAGTCCTCCTTGGTGCAGGGCTTTTGCGTTGCGGGGTTGATGAACGGCGGGTGCTGCGTCTTCATATTTGCCTTCACGTTGTACCATGCCTTGGGCATCTCCTCTTCGGTAAGGTACATCTTGTAGGGAATTTTCGTTGCCATGTTGCTGCCTCCTGTGTTGAATTATGACAAAAAAACACGAACCAATTCGCTTGGGACGAATTTGATCCGTGTTGCCACCCAATTTCGCAATGAAACCATTGCCTCATTCCGAGCACGACCATGCTCTCCTCCGATAACGGGAAGGCCCCGTCGAACGCTACTTGCGCATTGCTGTGCGTTTGCGCCCGCCCTCGGTAATCCATTCACGCGCGTCAGGCTGCTCTCATCTCACCGCCAAGAGCTCTCTTTAAGACCTGCTTGTAGCCCGCTACTTCTCTACCTCATCGGTTTTCAACCATTTTACTATATGAATTTTCATTTGTCAACACTCTGAAAGAAATTCTTTCGAAAAAATATTCGAAGGGAATTGTCCGCGGGAACCCCTCCCCCTTCCCCGCCCGCAAAAGAAGTTGCCCGTTTGCAGAAAAAAATGTGTTTTCGGGAAGAAAATTGCTTGACACTTCTTGAATAATCGATATAATATAATATGCTTTTCATTGAGGTGTAGCGCAGTTTGGTAGCGCACTTGGTTAGGGACCAAGGGGTCGCGTGTTCAAGTCACGTCACCTCAACCAAAAAAAGGCTGTCGTTTTTGCGACAGTCTTTTTTTGTTGAATAAAGCCCATACGAACACGCGACACATTTAGAACGGGGGTCGCGTATGATATTCACGCAAATCTTTTTGCAGAGCAAAAATCTTTGCCGTGAAGGGAGACAAACACCGCCGCGCACGGCTATGCCTGACGCGGCTCGTTTTTCCTCTGTGCGCGCAGCGCACATTCACCTTTTCCCCCATAAGCGCAGGTATGCGCAAATGCTGTGCGCTGGCGGAGGGAGACCCTCCTTGCGCGAGTAATTGTTCACAAATTTTCTCGCAAAAAGTTGCGAGAAAATTTCGTGAGGGTAAAAGACAACCCGCGGGCACGCCAAAAGGC